>NZ_JANSHN010000004.1:0-139884 GCF_047461655.1 Synechococcus sp. W55.1 | reverse complement strand
ATCTAAAAAAACCAACTTCATCCTCTTTCCTCTATAAATTATTCTCTCTATCCTAACATAAGATCAACACGACCTAGAGAGCACTTGGTTTATGCCCTTCAGTCGCAAGCTCAAGATCACCTATCCCAACGGCCTTGTCCACATCATTTTCACAGGGGCTGCCCCCATCGACGACCAAACCTCACAGGTGGTGCAATTCTGTTTGCGCAACGATTCAGAAGCAGAGGTGAGTGCTGAGAGTATCATCGCCTTCGATCGACAGGTAACCCTTGAGGATCAATGGGTTCTGGAAAGCACCGACTACGATGTTCCCCTCGATATCAAGGCGGAGCACCACATGTTCACGGATAAACCCGGCATTGTCATGCGTCGCAAGCTGGCTGCCCTTTTGAAAGCCCACGGAGAGGTGGAAGTGCGACGCAGCAGGGGACGGGGATCCTGAACTCACGCCAATGGAAGCAGGCCGGGTGATCCCAAAAGAGGGGCCGAAGCAGCCCCCCTTCTTGGGTTTGAGTGTCTCGATTGGATTTCTCGTTAGACCAGAAAGAAGCGCTTTCCCCGTAACTTGAACTACTTGATCTTGACGGTAGCGCCGGCTTCTTCCAGCTTCTTCTTGATGTCGTTGGCTTCCTCTTTGGCAACCCCTTCTTTGACGGGTTTGGGAGCCGCCTCGACCAGATCTTTGGCATCCTTCAGACCCAAGCCGGTCAACTCGCGCACCACCTTGAGGATGGCGATCTTCTTGTCGGCTGGCACAGCCTCGAGGATGACATCAAAGGCAGTTTGCTCTTCCACCGGCTCAGGGGCTGCCGCCGGAGCTGCCGCCGCTGCTGCCACGGGAGCTGCCATAACCATACCGCCGGCTGGGGCTGCTGCACTGACGCCAAAGGTTTCTTCGATGGCTTTCACCAGCTCGGAAGCTTCCAGCAAGCTCAAAGCTTTCAAATCTTCCAAAATCTTTGCAACGCGCTCTGAAGGCATGATGGTTTCTCCTTAAGGGGTAATGGAATGGATGACATAGGTTTGGGCTGATGAACCGAAGCCCTTTAGGCAGCCTCTTTGTCGGCAATGGCCCGGATGGCCCGCCCCAGAGAAGCCGGGATCTCGCGGATACCGCGCGCCACTTGCGTGGGCACAGCATTGAGCCCGACCGCCAAGCCGGTACCCACCGACTTGAGGCTGCCCGCCACTTGGGCCATGAGCACCTCCTTGGGCGGCAGCTCGGCGATGGCTTTGGCCTGCTCCAAGGTCAGGGATAGCCCCTCAATGCCGGCACCGCGGAACTCGGTTTTCTTGGTTTGCTTGGCGAAATCTTGATACGCCTTCAGGGCTGCCGAAATGTCGCCCCGAATCAAGATAAAGGCCGTCGGCCCTGCCAAGAAGGGAGCGATCCCTGCCCAAGCTTTTTGGTCGGCGATGGCCCGCCGCATCAGGGTATTCTTAACAACCATGCAAACCGAATCCGATTTGCGCAGCTCTGCCCGCAGTTGATCCATCTCCGAAACGGTCAGCCCCTTGTAGTCGATCACCAGCACCATTTGGCTGGCTTGCAGCAGGGATCGGACTTCATTGACGATCTCTGCTTTCTTGGCTACAGGTTGCTTGCCCATGCGCTCACCTCCTTTGTTGTCAATGGTCACCCAGGGTTGAACGGGTGGTGAATCTGGGTTCTACCAAACAGAATGCGCCCCAGCCGTAGCCGAGACGCATTGAGATAAGCGCACCATCAAAAGCGATCCAAGAAGGGATCCCTTTGAACTTCGCTCAAACCTCGGCAGGAGATTAAGCCCGCGGGCACCTGCTGTCTTCGGCTTGCTATTCAACTGGGGAAAAACGCTCTGCCGGGATCCTCCTCCAAATTCACCCACTCAAACTCTTCTCAACCCATCGCGGCACCGAAGCAAGGCTTAAGTTGCCAACTTCAGCTCCCGCAGGGCATTGATATCAACCTCAATCGAGGGCCCCATTGTAGCAGAAACGTGTAGGGTTCGCCAATACTTGCCCTTGGCTCCAGAAGGACGGTTGCGATCGATGGACTCCTGCACCGCTTTTAGGTTCTCCAGCAGAGCTTCGACGGGGAACTTGCACTTGCCGAAGATCAAATGCACAATGCCGGTGCGATCTGCCCGATACTCCAGCTTGCCGGCTTTAAACTCTTTGATCGCCTGGGCCAGATCCATGGTCACCGTTCCCCCCTTGGGAGAAGGCATGAGGCCGCGCGGCCCCAACAGCCGCCCCAGCTTAGCCACCTGGGGCATCACATCGGGGGTGGCGATCAGAAGGTCAAAATCCATCATGCCCTTGCTGATTTCCTCGATCAGGTCTTCATATCCAACCCGATCCGCCCCTGCATTTTGGGCCTCCACCACTTTCTCGCCGCGGGCAATCACCGCCACTCGGATTTCTTGGCCGGTGCCCCTGGGCAAGACCACGGTGGTGCGCAGTTGTTGGTCGGCGTACTTGGGATCGATCCCCAGGCGGATGTGAACCTCTGCCGCCTCCTCAAATTTGGCGGTGGCCGTCTCCTTCATCAGGGCCAAAGCGGCTTCGGGAGCATAGGCAATGGGCTTCACCTTCTCCCGCAAAGCCTGCATACGTTTGGAAAGTTTTCGAGCCATCGTTTCTCCTCGGGGTACTGACGAGAACTTCTCTCCCCCACAGTGGTTTGCTGAAACAACTTCAAGACCGTGAACACCTCAGATAGGGCAAGGGATCCCTCAATCCACCACCGTCACCCCCATGCTGCGGGCAGTTCCGGCGATAATTTTCATGGCCGCCTCCACATCGTGGGCATTCAAATCCGGCAGCTTCTGCTCGGCGATCTGTCGCAGTTGAGCCCGCGTCAGGGATCCCACCTTGGTTTTGTGGGGCTCGCTGGAGCCGGACTCAATGCCCAGGGCCTTCTTGATCAACACCGAAGCCGGTGGCGTCTTGAGGACGAAGGTAAAGCTGCGATCCTCGAAGATGGAGATCTCAACAGGAACCACCATTCCGGCTTGGTCTGCCGTCTTGGCGTTGTATTCCTTGCAAAAGGCCATGATATTGACCCCGTGCTGACCCAGGGCCGGGCCAATGGGGGGAGCGGGGGTGGCCTTGCCCGCTTGAATGGCCAACTTGACCACGGCCACCAACTTCTTAGCCATGAAACGCGGTTACACCTCTTTTCGCACTTGACCAAACTCTAATTCTACCGGGGTGTCGCGCCCGAAAATTGAGATCAGAGCTTTGAGCTTGCCCCGTTCTGGGCTGACTTCCACCACCTCGCCGTAGAAACCTTGGAAGGGGCCGGACAGCACCTCGATGCGATCCCCAGGTGCCATGTCGATCTTGAGGGGCACTTCCTCCACCTCGACGCTGCTGAAGATGCGCTGCACCTCACTTTGGCTGAGGGGACGCGGCGTAACATGCCCCCGACCGCGACCGTAGGCCCGTTTTTCTTCCGTGCCAACAAAGTTGATCACATTGGGGGTTGTTTTCACCACCATCCAAGTGTCGTCGTTCATGTCCATGCGTACCAGGACATAGCCGGGAAAAATCTTCTCCTCTTGCTCCTGGCGCTTGCCGGTTCGATCCAGCTTGAAGCCCGTTCGCTTCGGGATCACCACCTCGACAATTTGATCCGCCACATCCAAAGCAGCCGCCCGTTGCATCAGGGTGCTCTTCACTTTGTTTTCGCAGCCGGAAGCCACCTGCACGGCGTACCAGCGCAGGTTACGACGCTCTTGACCTTCCCCCTCGTCCGGTTCCGGGATCGCGTCTGCAGGCTCAAAGTGCTCCACACGGCCCCCCCGACGTTTTCGCTGCCGCTCTGGATCTGGGCTCATCACCTCACATCCTCCCTGTAGCCATCCTCAAGCACGACTCTCTTATCCCCCAAGACAGAAGCCCTCTAGGACTGAACATCACGAGAACAGTTGGGTGGCCACCCAAGCAAACAGTTGATCGACCAGGTAGATGAAGGAAGCAAATGCCAACACAATCAGCAAGACTCCTACGGACTCACCGATCAATTGCCGGCGGCTCGGCCAAACGATCTTGCCCAATTCCACACGGGTCTCGTGAATGAAGCCCGGGATCCCTTTGAGTTCGGTGGAACTGTCTTTGGAGTGGCCCCGGCTGGCGGGATCCAAACGCTGCTCCGTATCGGTTTTGCTGGAAGGGGTGCTCTTAACCACGGCGGTGTTCTCCTAGCCTAACGGATCCCGAAAACAAAGTGCCGCATTTCGGCGGGCACAAGATCAGCTTTGCGATCCTAACAGATTTGTTGGGAACTTGTTGGGAATAGGATCCAACTTAGGGGGTAGGGGTGGGCTCAGGTGTCAAGGAAGCGGGAGAAAGCAGCAGGGAGCGGCGGCGGGATTGGTTGAATTGCTCCACAGCAGCATCGACGCTGGCCTTCCCGTCCCAACGGGAAGCGGCACTTTGGCGAGAGAGGAAGTCGGCAGCCCGGAAGAGATCGTTGACGTTAATGCTGGTGCCATCGAACAGAGAGGGATTGCTGTCGCGGCGAATGGCCTCGTTGACACTTCCACTTTGAGCCAGGGCCACCCCAGAGCCGCTCAGAACCGAGCTCAAAGCCATCCCCACCAGGAGCAGTGCTGGGGGCGAGGGGATCCCACGCCAGGAGACAAGCGATGGATTCAGGAGACGGTTGAGAAGATTGCCGAGCATGATTTCATTTCTCCACATCGTTCACGCCAGGGTGCTGCTCCGCCAGCCCCTCTACCAACAACTGCTGCTCTTCGGCGGTCAAGGGGCGCTTGGCCAACAGGTCTGGCCGCCTTTGCCAGGTTCGAACCAACTGCTGCTGCAGACGCCAACGGGCAATTGCTTGATGGTCGCCTGAGAGGAGTACCGGCGGCACCTTGTACCCCTGAAACTCTGGCGGGCGGGTGTACTGAGGATAGTCCAGCAGCCCCGCCTCGAAGCTTTCCCTCTTTAACGAGTCTACCTTGCCCACAGTGCCCGGCAAGAGCCGCACCACGCCGTTGATCAGGGCCAGCGCCGGAATTTCCCCCCCGGTCAGGACAAAATCCCCCAGCGACACCTCGCGGGTGGCCAGGTATTGGCGGATGCGTTCGTCAAAGCCTTCGTACTGGCCACACAGCAGGATCAGTTGCGCTTTCTGGGCCAGCTCCTGCAGCAGCGCCTGGTTTAGCGGTTGCCCCTGGGGCGTCAGCAGAATGATCTCGCAGGGATCCAACCGGGGCAGGGAGGCGACAGCAGCGAAGAAAGGCTCTGGCTTGAGCACCATGCCCACCCCACCCCCGTAGGGCTCATCATCGACACGGCGGTGCTTATCGGTGGCGAAGTCGCGTGGATTGGTGCAGTGGACTTCGGCGATCCCCTGCTGTAGGGCTTTGCCCACCAGCCCAATGCGCAGCGGCGTTTCAAAAAATTCGGGGAAAAGGGTAAGGATATCGAACCGCACAAAACTCAAGACGAGGCAGAGGGAGGCTCCGTGCGCAACCGCTCCAAGTCTAGGCGCAAGGACTCGATCTGGTGGATCAGCTCCATCAACTCGGCCATCTCTTCTCTGGAGATAGCCGGCTTATTGGGCGAGGGAACAGTTGTCGGTGGATTGTTCTCGACAGGCGCTCCCGCATCAGGACTTGCCGAGGGGGCGTTGGCGGCTGGATCCCTGAGACTCTCAACGTAACGAATTGCCTCCTGCTCGATCAACTCTCCCTTTTGCTCCAGCTCCGCCGCCAGTTGTCCCAAGTCCATCGAAAGGCGGTTGAGGTTTTCGGTGCGCTTTTCCGGGTCTTGCAGGATCTCCACCAGAGCGGTGGCCGTGCCGTAAAAAATGTGGCGAGCCCGCGTGAACCAATCTGAAGAGTGAGAACTCATGGCAGCAGAAAGAGGTGGGTTGTGGATTATTCTAGGCGATCCACCCACCGGGATTGACCCAAGCATTGCAGACTGAATACCCAGCGCCGAAGGACAGACTGGGATCCAATTCTCCAAAATCCTAGGGACACTCTCAGTCTTAAGGCAGGGCTCAATCGACAGCGCGGATCTCGCCACTGTTTAGGCGCTCCACAATCGATTCCAGCAGTTCGTGCTCTTCTGGGGAAATTTCTTGATCGGCCATGACGGCACTGAGAATCTGCTGTTGCTCGGCGCGAGTCAAGACTTTGTCCGCCAAAGCCCGGTTGATTAGAGCTCTCAGCTCAGAGGGTTGAGAGGGTTCCACCGTTTTTCTCCTAGCGCTGGAGGGCAAGGGGTCCCATAATGGGGTTCTGGATCCAAGAAGCAATGGACAGCGGCCCACCACCCAGTATAACGGTACGGCTGTGGAAACCCAGGTATCCTCAAAAGACCAGAGATCCCAACCTGTGGGGGTGATTGGCGGCGGGCAGTTGGCGCAGATGTTGGCCTTGGCGGCTCGCCAGATGGGGATCCCGCTGATCGTGCAGGCTGCTGCTCCCACCGATCCGGCGGTGGCAGTGGCCGATGGGGTGGTTTGGGGATCCACAGCCGACAGCCAGGCCACGGCCCAGTTGTTGGAGCGCTGCCCGGTGGTTACTTTTGAAAACGAGTTTATCCCTCTGCCGGAGCTGAAAAAACTGGATCCGGAGGGATCCCGCTTTCGTCCCAGCCTCAGCACGCTAGAGCCGCTGCTGGACAAGTTGCACCAACGGCAGTTCCTGGCGCGGTTGGGGTTGCCGGTGCCGACTTTTTTTCCGCTGGAGGCGGTGTTGGATTCGGCAGACCTGGCTGGACTGGGCTTTCCGGTGGTGCTCAAGCGACGGCGGCAGGGCTACGATGGGCAGGGCACCCGCATCTTGCACGAGCGAGCGGCTTTGCAGCAGGCCCTTAGCCAATCTGAGGGGATCCCGCTATTGCTGGAGGAATGGATCCCGTTCGAGCGGGAGCTGGCGGTGATGGTAGCGCGGGGGCTGAAGGGAGAGATCCGGGTTTATCCGGTGGTGGAAACTGTGCAGATTGAGCAAATCTGCCGCCATGTCCTGGTGCCTGCCCGCATCCCCCCAACCACCGAGGCCGAGATCCGGCGCTTGGCAGCCGATCTGATGGAAAAACTGGGTGCAGTTGGCGTGTTCGGCATCGAGCTGTTCTGGGTGCCGCCCCCCCATCCCAAGGCCGGGATCTGGATCAACGAAATCTCGCCGCGGGTACACAATTCCGGCCACTACACCCTAGAAGCCTGCCGCACCTCACAATTCGAGCAACACCTGCGGGCCATCCTCGGCCTGCCCTTGGGGGATCCCTCCCTCAAGTGTGCGGGGGCAGTGATGGTGAACCTCTTGGGCTATGAGCATTCCACCGGCGATTACGCAGAAAAGCGGCAGCGCCTGGCCCAGCTCCCCAATGCCACGGTGCATTGGTACCACAAAACCCCTGCCCGCCCAGGGCGGAAACTGGGCCATGTGACCGTCTGTCTGCCGACTGCTCCCTCTCCTTTCGAAGCAGCAGCCCTTGTCCGCACCCTCGAATCCCTCTGGTACCCCCAGCCATGAGCCAAGTGTCGGATCCCTCCTTCTCCCCAGACATTCAAGCCCTGATCCAGGCCATGCAACGGCGGGATGTGCCCGCGGTAGCCCAGCAGGTCAACCGCCTCTCCCCCCAAGAGCGCCCCGCCGTGTTGACCCCTGCCCTCCAATACCTGGCCGAGGTGGATCCCGCCAGTGCCCAGTGGTTTGTTCGCCACCTCATGGCCCCTGCGGTCAAAGCGCAACTGCGAGAAGGGATCCTCAAAGCCGCCCAAGACTACCTACAGGAAGCCGGCTTCACCGAAGGGATCGACTACGAACTCAAGCCTGTTCGCGAAAGCGGTGCGGAGCACCATCCCCAATCGGGGGGCAACATCTTGAGCATCAGCCGCAGAGCCTTGCCCTACGCGGCTCCCGATGACGATCCCTTGGGGCAGTTGTTGTTGGCGGAATTCTGCGAATTGCGGGACTAGGCCACTATGAGCAGTACGAGTTATCGGCTGCAGGTGCTGGACATCACCGCCCTGCCCCAACTGCTGGAGCTGGATCGACGGTGTTACGGAGGATACTGGGGAGAACAGGGGTATCGAGCGGAGCTGGAACGACCCACAAGCACGGTGATTGGGGTAGTGGCGGAACCCGTTGCCGTTGGCGCCCCGTGTGGCTTGGGCCAAACGGAGTTCCCCCTTCCCTCTCCAAACCCCACTTCGCCGACGCAGACGACAAAAGAGCTGGTGGGCTTCGGCATTCTCTGGCGCATTGAAGATGAAGCGCATATCATCTCCTTGGCGGTGGATCCCGAGTACCGACGACAGGGCTTGGGCCGGCGGATTCTGGAAGAACTGCTGAACCAAGCGAGAGCAGCAGGCTGCCGCTGGGCCACTCTGGAGGTAAAGGCTTCCAATCAAGCGGCAATCCGCCTGTACGAATCGGCAGGGTTTCAACGGCTGGGACGTCGCAAGGGGTATTACAACGGAGAAGATGCGCTGGTGTATTGGAAGAAACCGATTTAGAAAAGCGTCAATCGTATATAAATTGAAGGACTGTGAACGTTTTTCGGGATACACCTCAAGCCAGACAACAAGCAAGCCAATGGGCTAAGAATATCAAGGCTGCGGGCGATACAATGCAATACAACCCATTGACCGAGTGTCGATTGCCCGTTTGATTCTTTATATAGGTCATCAAAATGCTCTCATTCTGTGGATGCAAACTGCCCGCTACAGTTCCTCCCAGCAACACTGACTCTAGCCAATGCAGCCGCATCCATCGCACAACAGAGATCCTGACTTAATCTACAAAGCTCCTGCTCGGTGGGGAAAAGCTATAGCCTGCGATATCAACACCTTGAGTTCGATCCTTGCCGTTTGGTGGCCGATCAGAGCTTCAACTTACGGCTGGAGTCCTTGGGCTAATAAGATGTAAAGTTTTATTTCGAGATCCAACATTTCTGCTTCAATACATATTTTTCATATCGTATCCCCCCTCTGGCCAGCTTGCCTGAAAAAACACTTCAGGTTAACCTACACTTGTTATCTGTCCATCCTGAGCATTTTCAAGCTGGGAGGATCATTATGGACACCTCTGGAAACACCATTGGAGATGAGGCCATCTCTTTTGTCGTCAGTCTTTGGTCTAGGCTTATCGATTTTATGCCCAATCTCCTTGCGGCGATTGCCATCTTAATTCTGGGTTGGATAGTGGCCATGGCAGTAGCCTTCGGCGTTAGAGGACTGCTCAAAAGGACGCAGCTTGATAACCGCTTGGCCACCTGGATTATGGGCCAGAGGCCCGGCGAGAGGCCTCCGCAAACTGAGCGCTGGGTGGCTGCTGCTGTTTACTGGATTATCCTCGCTTTTGTGTTGGTAGCGGTGCTGAATGCTCTCCAGCTTCAGGCTGTCTCCGATCCGCTCAACAAGTTTTTGGGAGAGATTTTCGCCTATCTGCCGCGGCTGGGCGGGGCGCTGGTGCTGCTAGGGGTGGGCTGGGCGGTGGCCACTGTTGCTCGGCTGGCGGTCATCCAGGGGCTGCGGCGTTTCAACCTCGATGAGCAGTTGGCCCGGCCTCTGCAACAGGAAAGCACTGCCGGTGAGGCAGGTGCAGAAGGAACCCCAACCGGCCAAGAGGGAGGTACAGAGGTCACCCCTTTCCTGCTGAATGAAACTTTGGGCAATGCCCTTTACTGGCTGATTCTGCTGTTCTTTTTGCCGATCATCCTGGATACCCTGAACCTGCAGGGGCCGCTGCAGCCGGTGCAAAACCTGCTGGATCAGTTGCTGTCGATGGTGCCGCGGATTTTGGGAGCGCTGATCATCGGTGCAATGGGCTGGTTTTTGGCCCGCATCGTGCGTGGGATCGTTTCCAATTTGTTGGTGGCAGCGGGAGCTAACCGCTTGGGGGCACGCTTTGGCATTCCCCAGCTGGCCCAAACGGTGGGCACAGTGGCCTACGTCTTGGTGTTGATCCCGGCAGTGATTGCCGCCCTCAAGGCCCTGGAAATCCGGGCCATCTCCGATCCAGCGGTGGCGATGCTGGAGCAGGTGTTGCGGGCCATTCCCCGAATTGCAGGATCTGCTCTCATCCTGGCCGTGTTCTACTGGCTGGGGCAGTTTTTGGCTGGCTTGGTGACCCAGTTGCTGCAGGCAATCGGTTTCGACCGCTTGGCTGCCGGCCTTGGTTTGCCCTCGGCCCCTGCTCCTGAAGCTCCCGCCGCCGAAGGGGATCCCTCAACCTTGGTGAAGCGGCGCACTCCCTCTGAGATTGCTGGCTTGGTGGTCTGGGTGGGCGTGGTCTTGTTCGGGGCAGTGCCAGCCGTGGAGCTGCTGCAGTTTGCTGCTTTGACCGACATCGTGGAGGGGCTGTTGGTCATTTCCGGGCGGGTGCTCATCGGCGCTTTGGTGTTTGGGATCGGTCTTTACCTGGCGAATTTGGCCCATTCCATGGTTAAGAGTCTCGGCAACCCCTCCTCAGGAGTGCTGGCGCAGGCGGCGCGGGTAGCCATTTTGGTTCTGGTTGGCGCCATGGCCCTGCAGCAGATGGGCGTGGCCACCGATATTGTGGTGCTGGCCTTTGGCCTGGTGCTGGGCGCCATTGCCGTGGCTGTGGCTTTGGCTTTTGGCTTGGGAGGTCGCGACGTGGCTGCCGAGCAGATCCGGCAGTGGCTCAAGCGGGAGTGAGAGCCTCGCTGGGTGAGCCTCTAATAAAATTGCCCCGCCTGGCATATGGGCGGGGTTGTTCCTTCGACTCTGGGCCAACCTAAACTGGCTCTGGAACTTTGGCCTCTTCTGCTGCTGTTTCTTGCACTACAATCTTGCCCCGGAACACAACATAGTTGTAGATGTTGTAGGACAAGATCACCGGAATCAAAAAGCCAATAAAGGTGAGCATAAACACCAGCGAACTGGGAGAAGCTGCCGCTTCGTAGATGGTGACGCTGGGGGGGATGATGTTGGGGAAGACCATGAACCCCAAGCCGATAAAAGAAAGCGCAAAGATCAAAAAAGTGTAAACCAAAACGCTATTTTCTTCCCGCCGGCGCAGGCTGCGCAGCAACAACGCCACAAACAAAAGCCCCAGCGCCGGAATGGCGGCAAAGATGTAGAAAAGAGGGGGCGAGAAAAGCTGAGCACGCGCCTGCTCGGACATGATAGGAGTGCTGATGGTGATAAACACTGCCCCCAGTAAAGTTGTCCAGGTGGCGATGGTTGCCGTCTTGTAGTAGGTTTCCTGAAGCTCGCCGGTGGTCTTAACGATTAGGTAGGCTGAGCCGATTAACACATAGCCCTGGATCAAAGTAAGAGCCACCAACAGCGTGCGCCAGGTCAGCCAATCCCAGGGGCTGCCGGCAAAGTGGCCGGCTTCGTCCACGCGGATCCCTTCGAAGACGCTGCCCAAGGCAAATCCCTGGCCCAAGGCTGCCAAAAAGCTGCCCACTCCGAAGGCGATGTTCCACACCAGCTTGTTGTCGGCGTTCTCCCGAAACTCGAAGGAAACGGCCCGCAAGATCAGGCCCACCACCATGATCACCAAGGGTATGTAGAGGGCATTGAGAATGGTGGCGTAGGCGAGAGGAAAAGATCCAAATAGGGATCCCCCCATCAACACCAGCCACGTCTCGTTGGCATCCCAAACATTGCCCAAGCTGGTCATGAGAATGCTGCGCCGCGTCTCGCTGGAGGCCGTCAGGGAGAGGATACCAACTCCCAGATCAAACCCGTCCAGCAGAACGTAGAGAAATAGGAATAGGCCCAGGATAAAAAACCAAACCTGGGGCAGAAACCGCTGTAAAGGCTCAAAAGATTCCATCGCTGTTCCCTCTGCTTTGAGTATTTCTGACCAGTGCGAGACAGTTCCCGATGGCGATCCCCAGTCCCTCTCCCTCTAGGGAAGGGAAGTTGGGAGTTGACGTAGCGAAGGGTTTCACTGCTGTGGGGAATGGGCCTGCTACGTTGCCCTGTTGCTACTTGGAGTCACCAGTTAGATGGCTACCAAACTGCTGCTACCGAGCTTCTGCAGGACGGCGATCTGGCTCGTGGCGGGCAGGCTCGACCACGATCACCGGCTGCGTTGCCGGGACAGGGGCGGGCAACTCCAGGTTTGGCCCTTCGCGGATGATGCGGCTGCCAAAGTAGAGAGCGGCAACGAAGAACACAGTGTACAACGCGGTCAGGCCAACCAGAGAAAACAGCACTTCTCCTGCCGGCAGGGGCGAAACCGATTCCACCGTGCGCAGTTGTCCATACACAATCCAGGGCTGCCGACCCACACAGCGGACGATCCAACCGGTTTCAACGGCGATGTATCCCAGGGGTGCTGCGAAGATCCAAGCTCTCATCAGCCACTTTTGCTGAGAAAGGGCCTCCACTGAGAGCTTGCCCCTCAGCCATTGCACAAGGGTAACTCCGACAAGCCCGGCTAGGAGGAGGCCAATGGCCACCATTGTCCTAAAGGAGTAGTAGATGAGGCCAACCATGTGGGGACGATTTTGGGGATCCCAGCTTTTGAGCCCTTGAATGGGTCGATCCAAGCGGGGCTTAAACTCCAGCAGATAGCCCAGCGCGCCGGGGATCTTCACCTCCCACTCGTTGCGCTCTTCACGGTCGTTGGGCAAGGCCAAAAGGCTCCAGTCCGCCCGCTCACCGGCGGGGATCGTCTCCCACTGGGCCTCCATAGCTGCCAGTTTGGCCGGCTGATAGCGATACACTTGCTCCGCGCTCAGATGGCCGACGAACACCTGCAAAGGGGCGACCACCAGGGTCATTGCCAAGACCACTTTGAGGGAGCGGGAGAAGAACTCGCTGTGCCGCCGCTTGAGAATGTACCAGGCACTGATGCCACCGATAACAAACAAAGAGGTTTCCAAGGTGGCAAAAAACATGTGCAGAAAGCTGTTGACCATGAAGGGGTTGACAATAGCTTGCAGGTAGTCCCGCACCACAAATTTCCCATCGACGAACACGCCACCTGCCGGCGTCTGCAGCCAAGAGTTGGCCGTCAGGATCCAAAAGGTGGAGAGGTTGGCGCCAAAGGCCACCAGGATCGTCGAGATCCAGTGAATCACCGGCGGGACGCGCTCCCAGCCGAACAGCATGATCCCCAGAAAGCTGGCCTCCAGCATAAAGGCCATCGTGCCCTCAAAGCCCAGGATGGTTCCAAAAAAATCTCCCACTGCTTCGGAAAAGGGTGCCCAGTTCATGCCAAATTGAAAGGCCATTGGCAAGCCTGAGGCCACGCCAATACCGAAGTTCAACACATAGAGTTTTGACCAGAAACGGGCGTGGCGGTATTAATCTAAGTTGCGGGTTTTCAGCCAAAGTCCCTCAACAACAACGAGATAAATGGCCATCCCTGTTGTTAAAACCGGCCACAACATGTGAAAAATGGCCGTGAGGGCAAACTGTAGACGAGAAAGGGTAACGGTATCTAGAAACATGATTTGTACTAAGCTTAGATGAATTGGCCAATACAGCTTTTTCCGACAACATCCTCTGTAGTTGATGCAGCTACATCTCTTGCATGAAAAACATCTTGCTCCCTAGCAGACATCAGATGAGGCCGGGAAAGCCGCGCTTTGTGGTTCCTTCTAACATCGAATCTTGGCTAAGACAATCGACAAGCCGTCCGACTCTAAAGGTTAATTTTAGGATTCTGTGAGATATAGACCTTTTTTTGTAATTTGGACTACAAAGCAAAAAGCCCTCTGTGAACCTAGCGGCCAAAAACTGGCAGGCCATTGACATAGGGTTCTGGTTTTCTTCGTCTTTAAACAACAAAACTGTTGTCCCAATAGATCGAGGAGCAATTCCCAGCAAGGGGCGACTTCCCGTCTACAGCGCCAGCAGACGGCTGCTGATTGTCCCCGGAGCCTGCCAGAATTGGGATCCCTGCTTGTTGGGATCGCAGTTTGCAGTGTGGGGTGGAAGATGTCGTTTATCCCGCTGGTGCGCTTTCTGGCCCAATCTGGCTTGATGCAAGAGTTGGCCGCCCGGTTGAGATCACGGCGACAGGCAGATCTGCAGGGGGCAGGGCGGATCCCGAAGGGGTTGATCGCCTCGGCTTTGGCCCAGCAGGAGGGAAGATCCCTGCTGGTGGTCACCGCCACCTTGGAGGAGGCAGGCCGCTGGACAGCGCAATTGGAGGGCATGGGCTGGGAGACGGTGCAGCTCTACCCCACCTCCGAGGCTTCCCCTTACGAACCTTTTGACCTGGAACCGGAGCTGGTGTGGGGTCAGTTTCAGGTGCTGGCCGATGGTCTCCAGGGCAGGAAGGACATGGCCATTGTAGCCACGGAGCGGGCCCTCCAACCCCACCTTCCCCCTCCAGAGGTGTTTCGGGCCTTTTGCCTCAAGCTGGAACCCGGCCTGGAGATGTCGCCGCAGCAGTTGGGGCAGCAGTTGGCTCGTCTGGGCTATCGGCGGGTAAGCCTGGTGGAAAGCGAAGGGGAGTGGAGCCAAAGGGGCGACATTCTCGACGTTTTCCCGGTGGCCTGCGAATGGCCGGTGCGCCTAGAGTGGTTTGGCAACGAGCTGGAGCGACTGCGGGAGTTTGACCCAGTCAGCCAGCGCTCCCAAGATGGGATCCCCCATGTCTGGCTAACTCCCACCGGCTACGGGCCCATCCTCTGGCCGGCTCTGCAGGAAAAAGCCGATCAGCTCTCCCAGGGCCTACGGCAGCAGTTGGAGCAGTCGCCCACCCCCCCGGAGGGCTTGCGCCGTTTTCTCGGCCTGCTCTACGATCCGCCAGCCAACCTGCTGAGCTATCTGGATCCCGAGGCTTTGATCCTGATCGACGAGCCGGAGCAGTGCCAAGCCCACAGCCGGCAGTGGCTAAGCCACGCCCAGGAGCAGTGGCAGCTGGCCCGGGCCAGCGAGCCAGCTCTGGTGCCTTTCCACCGCCCCTTTGATCTCAAGGCTCCCGACTGGGATCCCTTCCCCTGCCTGTTGGCCCGCACCTTTGCCCCTGCTGGCGAAGCCGAAGCTGCCCTTGACCTAAAAAGCCGGCCTGTGCCTACTGCTCCCCACCAGTTTGGATCCCTGGCCAAAACCCTGCGCGAGTACCGCAAGCAGCAGTTGCAGGTGTGGATCCTCTCTGCCCAGCCCTCCCGCACCGTGGCTCTGCTGCAAGAACACGACTGCCCCGCCCAGTATGTGCCCAACCCCAAAGACTTCCCCGCCATCGAGCGGCAGCTACAGTCTTACACCCCGGTGGCCCTGAAGTACTCCGGCTTGGCCGATCTGGAGGGGTTTCTCCTGCCCACGCTGGGATGGGTGGTGCTCACCGACCGCGAGTTTTTCGGCCAGCACAGCCTGGCCACCCCTACTTATGTGCGCAAGCGCCGCCAGGCCAGCTCTCGCCAGGTGGATCCCAACCTGCTCAAGCCGGGGGATTTTGTTGTCCACAAGGCCCATGGCATCGGCCAATTCCTGCGCCTGGAAACCCTCACCATCGGGGGCGAAACCCGCGAGTACCTGGTTATTCAATACAGCGATGGCCTGTTGCGGGTGGCTGCCGACCAGGTCAACTCCCTTTCCCGCTACCGCGCCAGCGGGGATGGACCACCTGCCCTGCACAAGATGTCCGGCAGCACCTGGGAAAAGACCAAACAGAAGGTGAAAAAGAGCCTGCGAAAAGTGGCCTTTGACCTGCTGCAGCTCTATGCCAAACGCGCCGAACAGGAGGGCTATGCCTTCCCGCCCGATTCTCCCTGGCAACAGGAGCTGGAAGATTCTTTCCCCTATCCCCTGACGCCGGATCAACTCCGAGCTGTCCAGGAGATCAAGCGGGATATGGAATCTCCACGCCCTATGGATCGGCTGCTGTGTGGGGACGTGGGCTTTGGCAAAACAGAGGTGGCAATCCGTGCCATTTTCAAAGCCGTAACCGCCGGCAAGCAAGTAGCTCTCCTGGCGCCAACCACCATTCTTACCCAGCAGCACTACCACACCCTCAAAGAGCGCTTTGCTCCCTATCCCATTCAAGTGGGGCTGCTCAACCGCTTCCGCACCTCGGAGGAGAAAAAAGAAATCCTATCCCGTCTCAAAAGCGGCGAACTGGATGTTGTGGTGGGCACCCACCAGCTTTTGGGCAAGGATGTGCAATTTCGGGATTTAGGCCTTTTGGTGATTGACGAAGAGCAGCGATTTGGCGTCAACCAAAAAGAGAAGATTAAGCTGCTGAAAACCCAGGTGGATGTGCTGACGCTCACCGCCACCCCCATCCCGCGCACCCTGTATATGGCCTTGTCGGGGCTGCGGGAAATGAGCCTGATCCAAACTCCCCCGCCTTCCCGTCGGCCCATTAAAACTCACCTTTCGCCCTACAATCCTGAGGTTGTCCGCACAGCCATCCGCCAGGAATTGGATCGGGGTGGGCAAGTGTTTTATGTGGTCAACCGCATCGAAGGGATCGAAGAAGCCAGCGCCAAATTGCGGGAATGGGTGCCCGGCGCCCGCATTGCCATTGCCCACGGGCAAATGCCGGAAGGAGAGCTGGAATCCACCATGCTGGCCTTTAACAATGGCGAGACCGATATTTTGGTCTGTACCACCATCATCGAATCGGGTTTGGATATCCCCAGAGTGAATACCATCTTGATTGAAAATGCCCAGGAGTTTGGATTGGCTCAGTTGTACCAACTGCGGGGGCGGGTGGGCCGGGCCGGGATCCAAGCCCATGCTTGGCTGTTTTACCGAGAAGACGGGATCCTCACCGAGGAGGCCCGCAAACGCCTACAGGCCATTCAGGAATTTACCCAACTGGGATCCGGCTATCAGTTGGCAATGCGGGATATGGAAATTCGCGGCATTGGCAACCTGTTGGGAACGCAGCAATCGGGGCAAGTCAATGCAGTGGGCTTCGATCTTTACCTGGAGATGCTGCAAGAGGCTATTCGAGAAATTCGCGGCCAGGAGATCCCGCAGGTGGAGGACACGCAAATCGACCTGAATGTTACCGCTATGATCCCGCAAAGCTATATTCCCGACGAAGATCAAAAGATGCAGGCTTATCGACAACTGGCCGCTGCTGGCTCTCGGGTCGAGCTGTTGCAAATTGCCCAAGAATGGCAAGACCGCTTTGGCCCCCTGCCCAAGCCCACTCAGGAGCTGCTGCGGGTAATGGAGCTGAAGGTGCTGGCCCGAGCCCTGGGCTTTTCCCGCATCAAACCGGCCAAAGAGCATGTGCTTTTGGAAACCCCCATGGAGGAGCCCGCTTGGAATCGCCTGAAAGAGGCCCTGCCCACTCACCTGCAGCCTCGCTTTGTTTACCAACCGGGCAAGGTGACGGTGCGGGGTCTGGGGATGGTACCGGCAGCGCAGCAACTGGAGAGCCTTTTGCAGTGGCTAGACAAAATGAGTTTGGCCCTGACAACCTCCTGAATCCTGCTGGATCCCTCTCGGGGTGGGTTCATGCTCTGATGTGAGAAAGTGGGATGGGTGGGCGGCCTTCCTCTGTTTGAACTTTTGCCCTCCTTTTTGCATCGTGTTCGCGTCATGTAAAGTTCTAGAAGCCCACCACCTGCAGAAGACCTACCGGCAGGGGAGCAAGGAGGTGCGGGCGGTGGTGGATGTCTCCCTGACGATGGCGGCAGGGGAGATCCTGGCTTTTCTGGGGCCCAACGGGGCCGGCAAGACCACCACCATCAAGCTCATTGCCGGGCTGATCCAACCGGACGCGGGCACAGTGCGCATTCTTGGACGGGATCCCCATACCGATCCGGGGGCCCTGGCCCAGGTGGGGGCAGTGCTGGAAGGCAATCGCAACCTCTACTGGCGGATGACCCCCCTACAGAACCTGGAGTACTTCGGTGTGCTGCGGGGGCTATCCCCCAGAACCGCTCGGCAACGGGGGTTAGAGCTGCTGGAGACCTTTGGCCTGCAGGAGAAACAAGATGTGGCCGTGCAAACCCTTTCGCGGGGCATGCAGCAGAAGGTGGCCATTGCCGTCGCCCTCCTGCATCAACCGGCCCTGTTGCTGCTGGATGAGCCCACCCTGGGGTTGGATGTGGAATCGGCGCAAGCGGTGAAATCCCTGATCCGCCAAATTGCCGCTTCGGGTCGAGCCATCTTGCTCACCACCCATCAACTGGATATTGCGGAAGCGCTCTCGGATCAGGTAGCCGTTATTCGACAAGGGGTGATCATCGCCCAAGCCCCCACGGGAGAGTTGATCCGGCACTTTGCCGGCGCCGTCGGTACTTACCGGATCGAGCTGGAACAGGGGCTGGATCCCTGGAGGTTTGAACAACTGGCCCGCCAAGGGGTGGAGATTCTCGGATCCCATCGGGTGCGGTTCAGCGGCCCGCCAGAGATGCTCTATCAGGTGCTGGAGATCTTGAAGCCTTTGCCCTTGCTCAGCCTCAAACGAGAGGAAGCCGATCTCACCCATATTTTCCTCGAGTTGTTGAAAAGGGGAGAGGGGCAAGGATGATGCCGGTGATACACCTGTTTTGGGCTGAACTGAAGCGGGCCTGGATCCAGTACATTCGCTATCCGGCGGAGGCCCTGGGCGGGATCCTGATCACCACGTTCTTCTTCTATGCCCTCTTTGCCGGCGCCCAATATGTGGCAGGGCCTGCCTCCCAATTTGGCGAACGGTTGGATGCGGTGGTGATCGGCTATGTGCTCTGGACGCTGGTCATTTTTGTGGTGAACGACATCGCCCTCAACCTGCAGGTGGAAGCCCAGACAGGCACCTTGGAGCAGGTGTTGCTCTCGCCATTTTCGGCAGCCACTCTCTTCTTGGCACGGGCTTGTGCCAGCTTGGTGTTGCGCTTTTCCATTGTCGTCGTCATTCTGGGCGTCATCTTATTGCTGACGGGCAGCCGGTTGCGGTTTCCCCCTGCTTTGGTGTTGCCTTTGGTGAGCGTGGTGCTGGGGGCCTACGGCTTCTCGTTTTTGCTGGGATCCGCCGCTCTGATTTGGAAGCGAATTCAGCAGCTTTTAATTATCAGCCAATTCGGCTTGCTTTTTCTGTTGGCTGCTCCCACGGAAGAATGGCCGGGATCCCTGAGGTGGCTAGGGCAAAGTCTGCCCATGACGGCGGGGGCTGGGCTGCTGCGAGACGTGATGGTGCGGGAGGCGGGCTTGGATCCCGTGCGGCTGATCATGGCTCTGACCAGCGGCGTTTTCTACTTCGGCCTGGGCTTGCTGACCTTTCGCCGGGCGGTTCGGGCAGCCAAGCGCCGAGGGATCCTGGGATCCCAGTAGAGGTCTGCAGGAGGGCATCTAGAGCGAACGTTGGTCGGGGGAGCGGTGCAGCAGGTGAGGGAAGTGGTATTCTACCGCTCCAGTGACCGGGTTGTTTTCGGGGAAAGCCATGCTCCGCCGGCTCAGCTCTTGCAGCGCCTTTTCAATTTCGTCAAAGTCGGCAGGTAAGTCGATAGCTATCTCCGCAAGGGTGAGGATCCCTTGCCGCTGTTGGGCCAGCCGCAGGATCTCCCGCATCAGAGCTTGACCTTTGAGGGGCTGAGGAGGTGCTGAGGTGGTTTTTGAGGAAGCTGGGGATGGGGAGGGTCGGGATCCCTGTAGAACTGCCAGTTTGAAGTTGTGATTTTCCACCATGCCTGGGATCAAAAACAGGTCGATCAACTGCCCAATGCCCAACAGGCCAAAGGTGAACAGCCAGAGAACGCCTGTGCCGGTCTTGCCCAGGTAGAGGCGATGGACGCCACAGATCCCGAATATGCCCAACGCCCAGAGGATGTAGGCGGTACCGACGGATTTGGGTTCGGCGGGGGGCAGCAGGTAGCGAGAACTCATGGGGATTTGACGAGATAACTTTGAGCGGGTACTCCAAGTCTAAGTCTGTCATCTCCTGGCCTGGACGGGCAGAAGAGAACCGGCAAAACCAATCCCTTTACCTCTAAAAGCGAGCTTGGACCCCTTCTAGGCTACTGCCTGAGGGAGGGCAGCCTCAACGGGAAAAGAACCGGAATAATGAGATCTGAAGCTCCCCAAGCTCGAAGAACTCCGTCCTGCCATCGCGAACGGTGGGCACACTCATAGGGAAGGTCAATGCTCGAGCCAATTTTAATCGGGTTGAGCGCTGTGCTCTGGGGCGGCCTCTGGGGCTACGCCACGCTGCTGGTCGTGCTGGTGAACTTTAAAGAGCAGGGATCGGTTTATGCCTATCCGATGCAAGCGGTGTTGGATCGCTTCGTGGAATCCTTGGGGTTAGACTGGCTCAAAGCTCTCCATGCTATGCAACTGAGGCCGCTGCGCCAGATCAGCTATGCTCTGTTCGGCGCCGTCACCTTGGGGGTGGCTTTCATGCTCTGGGTGTTGGGCTGAGGCGATGCCCAGATCAACAGGCGCATTCGCGCAGCAACTGCAAATGCATCAACCCAACCCGAGTTCTCGACAGGCCCATCATGAACGCTGCTCAACTGGTCGCCATTCTCTCTACTGCCATTGCCACCGCCACACCGTTGGTCTTTGCCTGCATAGGGGAAACCATTACCGAGCGGGCGGGGGTGATCAATCTCTCCGCAGAGGGGACGATCATGCTGGCCGCCATGGTTGGGTTCGCCGTGGCCAAGCTGACGGGAAGTCTGGCGTTGGGCTTTTTGGCTGCCGCCGCTGTGGGAGTGCTGTTTGCTGGGATTGTGGCCTTCGGCTCGCTGACCCTGAAGGGATCCCAAATTGCCATTGGTTTTGTCTTGGCCCTGTTGGGGGCGGATTTGTCTTCCTTTTTGGGCAATCCGTTCGTGCGGATCCCAGGGCCAACGGTGCCCAGCCTGCCGATCCCCTTCTTGAGAGAGGTGCCACTGCTGGGGCCGCTCCTGTTCCGAGGGGATCTGTTGCTGTACGCCAGCTACGCGCTCATCGGGGGAACTTGGTTCTTTTTTTATCGCACTCGGCCTGGCCTGATGTTGCGGGCCATGGGAGAACAGCCGGCAGCAGCCTTTGCCCGGGGCACCGATGTCATTTTCTGGCGCTATGTCTATACCCTTGTGGGGGGATCCCTATTGGGCTTGGCGGGAGCTGCTTTTTCTCTGGATTTCAAGGCCGGCTGGAGCCACCGACATACAGCAGGGTATGGCTGGATTGCTTTGGCCATCGTCATCTTCGGCGGCTGGAACCCCTTGCGGGTAGCCCTGGGGGCCTACCTGTTCGGCATTTTGCAGTCCTTTGCCGGAGTTGCCCAGACTACCATCCGCGCCGTGCCCACCCAAGTTTTTACGGTGGCTCCCTTTGTGTTGATGATTTTGGTGTTGGTGCTCACTTCTGGGGAATGGTGGGAGTACGGCTTGCGCGGGATCCCACCTCGGCTGCGGCGCTGGATCCAGCAGGCGGTGAAGGCCACTCCGCCGGCAGCTCTGGGGCAGCCGTTTGAACCGGGCTAGAGGTTGCTTCCGGCACTGCGGCTTGGGGGTCGCTGATCAGCCGGATCGGAGAGGGGAATCTGAAAGCGCTAGAAAATAGCCTGCAGTTTTTTAAGGCAAGCCTGGATCTGCGCCATTTCCGAGGGATCCAGCTTTTGGAAACGCTCTTTCAAGTAGGCGATGTGGGCCGGGAAAATTTCCTCAAACAGTTTTTCCCCCGCCTCTGTCAGCACGACCTTAAAGCAGCGTCGGTTTTCCGGGGGCACTTCCCGGCGCACCAGCCCTTTTTGTTCCAGGCGATCCACAATGCCGGTCAGTGTCCCTTTGGTCACCAGCGTTTTTTGGGCCAGGACATTCATGGTCATCCCAGGGGTATTGCCGAGGGTCACCAACACATCAAATTGGGGGGCGGTCAGCCCCATTTGCCGAATATGAACCCCGGCATAATTTTCAAAGGCTTGGTAGGCCCGCGCCAGGTCTCGCAACAGCCCCAAAAAAGGCTCACGGGCCGCCGCCACCGTCCGCGTCAGCGGAACGGAGTCCTCAGGGTTGAGAACCTCGTCGCTTTGAAGAGGAGGAGAGTTAGCGGGAGTGGGCATGGTTGAAGATCGCTGTTCGCGTTGGTGGAACAGAGTCCTGAGGGAACTCAACCCCAAAGGACAGTCTCGGCTCTATGATAGCCCACCGTAGTACAGTTCTAACGCAAATTGTGGTCATTTCGATCCAAGCCAGGATACTGCACCTATGCCTAAAACCCTAAAACATTGAATGCACTGGGCCAGAAGGCTTTTCAAGGACTCCGTCCCGCTGGCGCGACCAGTAGCTCGGGTATCTCATCCTAAACTGAAACGACTATGACGGTTATTCCGGCAGCAGCGAAAGAAGGGCCAGGGATCTCTAGGGCAGTTGCAGCACCTGAACGGGCGAACCGGCAGGGATCTGGGTTGTTCCCACCGGCAGCACAGCCAAGGCATTGCAGCCGGCCAGACTGATGAGATTGCCGGAATTGAGGTTGGCGGCGGGCTGAAATCGGATCCCTTCGGGCTTGACCTGCAGCCGTCCCCAGAGGTAGTGTTCCCGCCGACCGTCGGCATGCAGATCCACAGCGCTGAAGGCGGAGAGGATCTGCCAGTAGGGGGGCAGGGATCCGCCCATTTTTCGCAGAGCCGGGTGCAAAAAGCGCCAGAAGGTCACCAGGGCAGAGGCAGGGTTGCCCGGCAGGCCAAAGTAGAGCTTGGGAGGGCCGTGGGGATTGGGAAAACGGGCCACCGTCAGGGGTTTGCCCGGCTTGATGGCCACACTGCGGATGAAAATCTCGCCTCCCAACTCCTCCAGCACCTTTTCCACCAGGTCAAAATCCCCCACCGATACCCCTCCAGAAGAGATCACCCCATCGGCAGAGGCCAGGGCCTGCTGGACGACCTGCCGCAACACCTGGGGCCGATCCGGCACGATGCCCAACTGGATCGGGATCCCACCCGCTGCCTTGACCAGAGCCGCTAAGCCGTACTGGTTGGAATCCACAACCTGCCCCGGCTCCGGCACCTGCTGGATGGGCACCAACTCATCCCCTGTCGAGAACAGGGCCACCCGAGGCTGACGAAACACCGGCACCATCGCCTGTCGGATGGCAGCCAAAACGGCCAGCTCCGCTCCACCCAAAGCCTGCCCTGTCAACAGAACGGGATCCCCCTGGCGGGCAAAGTCTCCCTGAGGCCGGACAAATTGGCCCCGCTGCGGACGCTGCAAGAGGCGAACGGTTCCTGGCGAAGGTTGCTGCGTGTATTCCTGCATCACCACGGTGTCCGCACCGCTGGGCAAGAGGGAGCCGGTGTAGAGACGCACCGCTTGTCCAGGCTGGAGCTCTCGGGTGGGTGCCTTTCCGGCGGGGAGAGTCTCAATCACCTGCAGCTCACAAGGGATCCCCGCTTGCACATCTTCATGGCGCACGGCATAGCCATCCATACTGGAGGTGGGCCGGGCCGGAAAATCTTGGGGGCTATACAAAGTTTGGCTGAGAACGCGGCCTTGGGCGGATCCCAGCTCCACCCACTCTGTGCCCAGCGGCTGAACCGCCTGCAAAATCAGGGCTTCTGCTTCGGCCACCGGCAGCATCACGGCTTTTACAACCCCCTTCTCCAACACCTTATCTTCAGCATCCAGAAGTCGGTTCCGCCAAGGCCATTAAAAACAACTTAAACTGCGGACAGCGGCCATCAATTCCGACCTTGGCATGAGAAGTGTATGACCAGGATCCCACCAAGCCCCAGAGCTGGCAAGAAGTCGGGTCAAGTTGCTTATTCGGAGTCTGCAACTCTTTCTACTTCGGGATCCCGGCCTTGTTGGGGAGATGGGGATCCCGGCAGCGTTGCAGCCGGCCACAGGCTATCTGGCTGCCGCGGCTGCGGAAGCTGGATACTGGTCACGTAGCGGGCGTAGCCTTAGGACGACTGAGCCACCGGATAGCTCGAGTGCAGCAAGCGAGGTGTCTATGTTAAATGCCGCCGTCATCCTCACGATCTTCCTTGGCTTCTGGGGAGTCGTGGTTAAGCGCAACCTCATTATGAAGATCCTGTCTATGGATGTCATGAGCACCGGGGTCATCGCCTTCTTCGTGATCTGGGCAGCCCGGAGCGGTGTGTTCACCCCCATCTACAAACCCTGGCGCGAGCTGGACTATGCCGACCCGGTGCCTCAGGGGATCATCCTCACGGCCATCGTCATTGGCCTATCGGTACAAGCCTTGATGTTGGTGGGGGTGATGAAGCTGTCCCGCAATCATCCCACCCTCGAAGTCGAGAGCATCGAACAGGCAGTCGCGTCAGGGGCGCAGAGCACTTCTACCGATGACTGAGCTGACGCTGGTGTGGGTGGCATTGCCCTTTCTGCTGGCCTTCACAACCTACTTGATGCCGGCCCTGACCCGTCCCAGCTTGGTGGGGATGGCCGCGCTGACGGTGGCCTATGCGGTGCAGCAGGGGGGCTTGCCCGGCACAACCGCTGCGCCCTTGGAGCTGCAGCTTTTGGATCACTTCGGGGTGACGCTGCGGATCGATGCCAATGGAGCAGCGATGCTCTTGGCCCACGGCCTGGTCACGCTAGGAGTGGCCCTGTATTTGGATAGACGCTTTGCGGGCAGCCGCTTTCTGGCCATGCAGTTGCTGATCGTCCACGGTAGCGCCAATGCTGTCGTCATCAGTGCCGACCTGATCAGCGTCTACGTTTCCCTGGAGGTGCTCAGCATCGGCGTGTTTTTGCTGCTGACCTATGGGCGGCGGGCTGAGGGCCAACCCACAGTGGAAGAAAATGCTCCGCACCGCGATCGCCAGCTCTGGGTGGGGCTGCGCTACCTTTTCATGAGCAATGTGGCCATGCTCTTCTACCTGATGGGCGCAATCCTGGTCTATGTGCGCACGGGATCCCTGGCGATGAGCAGTTTAACTATGGCCGACCCCACAGCCTTGGCGCTGATTGCTGTGGGTCTTTTGGCCAAGGGGGCGATCTTCGTTGCCGGCCTGTGGCTGCCTCTCACCTATGCTACCGCGGATCCCGTTATCGCGGCGGTGCTCAGCGGTTTTACGACCAAAGCAGGAGCCATGGCCTTGGTGCGCTGCAGCGAGGCTTCGCCGATCTTGGCCCAGGGGTTGCCCTACTTGAGCGCCGGTTCAGCCGTTTTCGGGATCCTACTGGCCCTGATGGCGAGCACGCCCCAGCACCTTCTCGCCTGGAGCTCGGTATCGCAGATGGGATTTGTGATTGCTGCCCCTCAATGGGCGGGTTTGTACGGTCTTGCCCATGGGTTGGCAAAGCCCTTGCTGTTTGTTGGAACAAGCGTGACCCATCCCTGGCGTTGGCCGATGCTGCTCTTGGGGACGGCTTCCCTGGCAGGGGTACCCGGCAGTTTGGGGTATGCGGCCAAGGCCCTCAGCTTATCTGCTCTGGATCCCTGGCACGAGTGGCTGTTGGTGGGGGTTACCGTCGGCACCACGTGTTTAGGCGTGCGAGTGCTGCGGGCACCTGCTTCTCCCATGAAGGGGGACGCCACCTCTGCAACTCCTTGGCAAGATAAAGTGGCACTGGTGCTCTGGGGTGGGGGCTTGCTCTGGGGCTGGCTGCCGGCGGCCTTTGGCGCTGACAATCTTCTCAAGGCGCTCCTCAGTTTGGGCGTTGGGATCCCCCTAGGCTGGTTTTGGGAGCGGATCCCTTTGAAGGGAGGGTCGGTGAACGAAGGGCTGGAAGCAGTGGTGGGCGGCTTGAGCATAGTGTTGGTGCTGGTTTGGGCTCTGTTAGCTGTGGGGAACTATGGGACGCTACCCTGAGTTGGGTCTATTGGAGATCGGCCTGCGCCTCTTGATTTGGTTTTTGCTGACGGGCAATCTGAGCTGGGACAATGTGGCCATTGGGGTAGCGGCAACACTGCTGCTGCCGCGCCAGGCTTCTGCACCGGTGCAATGGCGGGATTGGGGGCGGGTGCTCCAGGAAATTCTTTTGGCCATCCCAAGAGCCTACTGGGAAGCCTTCGAGATGATCCTCAAACCCCACACTGTTGAGGAGGTCGTTTACAAACAAACCCTGCCCAACCGTTCGGCGGGGCTGGTGTTTCTGGATATTTTTTTAATTACCTTCACGCCCAAAACCATTGTGCTCAATTGCAATGCCCAAGGCACCTATGAAGTCCATCTGCTCAAGCCGCGGGAGGACGTGTGAACTTACTGCTGTTTCTGCTGACCCTAACGCTGTGCTTGCCCCTGTACGCCGCTTGGCTAAAGGAAGATATCTGGCAAACGATGCTCGCCTTTGCCAGCCTGGCCACGAAGACGGCCATCCTGATTTTGGTGGTGTCGGTGGTGCGGGATGATTGGATGATCGGGATTGTGGGGGTTTTGATTTTGTCGGTGGGCAATGCGGCCTTAATGCTCTTGGCTCATGTACTGAAACGGCTGGAAATGCTTTAGAAAGGCCCTGGGGGTAGGTATGGAAGTCTGGGTGGAAGGTCTGAGCTATCTGTTGTTTGGGATTGGTGTGCTGTTTTGGTTGTGGGGAACGGCGCCGCTCCTTGGGGATCGCTCGATTTTATTTAAGCTGCACGGCCTTTCGGTGTCGGACACCCTGGGCTCTATGAGCATCATGCTGGGGCTGCTGTTGCGGATCCCACGGGAATGGCCCCTGTTGGTGTTGGCACTGATCTCCCTGGCTATTTGGAATACCATTCTGGGCTATGTGCTGGCGTTTTGCTCGCAGCGCAAGTCCCTATAGGAGGGCAGGATGGAAGAGACCCTGTTGCTGGTGATGGCGTTACTCCTGCCCCTGACGGCAAGCTTGGTGGTGACTCAGACCAATCCCTACCACGCCTTGGTAATGCGAGGGATCCTGGGGACAATTGCCGCCTTGATCTACGCGCTGTTTGGGGCGGCGGATGTGGCTCTGACCGAGGCGCTGGTGGGCACTATGCTTTCCATTACCCTCTACGCCATTGCGGTGCGCTCTTCGCTGAGTATGCGCCTGGGCGTTCTTGAAGGCAGCCCTGTGCTGGAGGCCAGTACCTCAGCAGCACGGCAGTTGTTACAGCAGATGCGCCAAGGGCTACAGCGGTATCACATGCGCTTGGAGTTGGCCGCCTATGGGAGTTCGGAGGCGTTGGTGGCTGCTCTTCGCAGCCGAGAGGTACACACCATTGCCCTTGAGCCCGGTGGAGAAGCAGCAGAGTATCGCCTGGTTACACGCGTACCCCGCCTGCAGGCCATTTTGGCGCAGCAAGCTCTGGCCGCTGAGGTGATGGCGACATGAAGTGGGTGTACGGGATAGCGGTGCTGCTGGCAGCCCTACAGCTCATTGTGGGCGAGGCGGGATCCGTTTCCCCCAATCGCGCAGCGGGCGTAGCTTTAGTCGAGGCAGTGGAGATTCTGGCCAGCGAAAGCGGTGTGCCCAACACGGTGACGGGTCTCATTCTGCGCAACCGCCTCTACGATACGGTCTTTGAAGTGGTGGTGTTTTCCACGGCAATTTTGGGCGCCCAATATCTGCTGGCGGATGAGCAGCCGACAGCCAATGTAGCTCAATTTACCGATATTCCCTCGATTGTGTTGGCGCGAGTGGGAGCCACCATTTCGGCTTTGATCGCGGTGGAGCTGGCCATTCGAGGGCACCTGACGCCGGGCGGAGGCTTTGCTGCCGGGGTGGCGGGGGGGACGGCCATTGGCTTGGTGGCGATCACCGCCTCTTCCACCTGGATGGAGGCCATCTACAAACGGTGGCGGGCTGCGATGTGGGAGAAGCTGTCGGTGGTGACGTTTATCGGGGTGGCCGTGGTGGCTCTGGCCGGCTGGGAATTGCCCAGAGGGGAGTTGGGAGCTCTGTTTAGCGGCGGCTGGATCCCGATTCTCAATATTCTGGTGGCGATCAAAGTGGCGCTGGGATCCTGGGCGGCAGTTTTGATCTTTATTCGCTACCGCGGCTTGTTATGAGGGTCTAAATGGGTTAATGAGAGGTACCCCTGTCCCGGCAAAATCACGGACATTGCGAGTAACCAGGGTAAGTCCGTAAACCAAGGCTGTAGCAGCCAGTTGTTTGTCAATCGCATTTTGAGAGTGAGGTACGCACAGGCTTCCCCATACCTGGGCTTCGGTAATTGTGAAATCAAGAATGTGATCGGCATAGTCATCGACAACCGTTTGCAGCCACCTCTCCAGAAGGTTGGCTTGCAGATGATCGCCGCGATGGCGCATGAGTTCAACGCCTCGGCGGAGTTCGCCCAGCGTGATCACGCTGATGTAGATGCGGGCCTCTTGCTCAATGGCAGTTTGAAGAAATTCTTGAACCCCGGAGTTGGCTTGACTGTGTTTGCGCAGCTCACTGATGACGTTAGTGTCAAGCAAATACGTCATGGGCAGTGTTATCTTGCACCCGCTCAAAGTCTGAATCGTTGCCAACGTTAGGTATCGATCTGAGCACTTCGGCAAAGGACTGTTTCGCAGGCTGGAGTAAGACTTGCTCTAGGATTTTGCGGTGTTCGGCCTCTGCACTAACGCCGTGACGACTAGCCCTTTGTTTGAGAGCTTTGACAATGGCTTCGTCAACATTGCGAACAATTAACGTGGCCATAGAGCGTTTCCTCGATCGGCAGATCCCTGGGCGGCTTTGCTGCGACGATAGCATTGATATCATCTAAAGTTCAAGTTTTCCCGTCTATTGATACTGATGAAGAAGCTGCCCTTTTGCGGGTTGCCCCAGAGAACTCCTGCCTGCCAGGGATCCAAGCTCTGCCTGCTGTGCATAGCCTTTGAAAGCGCAACACTCAAAAAAGAGGGATCCCGATGAGCAACTTGACCTGCAGGTGACCTCTACAATAGAAGGCTGACTCTGCCACCTGGTGGGATCCCTATGCCGCGCCGCACCGATATCCACAAAATCTTGCTCATTGGAGCGGGGCCGATCGTCATTGGCCAAGCCTGTGAGTTCGACTACTCGGGCACCCAAGCCTGCAAAGCCCTGCGGGAAGAGGGCTATGAGGTCGTTTTGGTCAACTCTAACCCCGCCACCATCATGACGGATCCCAGTATGGCGGAGCGCACCTACATCGAGCCGGTGACGGTGGACTTTGTGGCCAAAATTATCGAGCGGGAGCGCCCTGATGCTTTGCTGCCCACCATGGGCGGCCAGACGGCCCTCAACGTGGCGGTGCAACTGGCCCAGCAAGGGATCCTGGAGCAGTACGGGGTGGAGTTGATTGGGGCCAAGCGGGAGGCCATTGAAAAAGCCGAAGACCGGGATCTTTTCAAGCAAGCCATGCAGCGGATTGGCTTGGCCGTGCCCCGCTCTGGCCTGGCCCACACCCTGGAAGAAGCCAAGCAGATTGCCCAGGAGATCGGCTATCCCCTCATCATCCGCCCGGCCTATACCCTGGGGGGCACCGGTGGTGGGGTGGCTTACAACCAGGAGGAGTTTGAAGAGATCTGCGCTGCCGGCTTGGAGGCCAGCCCCGTTTCCCAAATCTTGGTGGAAGAATCGGTCATCGGCTGGAAGGAGTTTGAGCTGGAGGTGATGCGGGATCTGGCGGATAACGTGGTAATCATCTGCTCCATAGAAAACATCGACCCGATGGGGGTGCACACTGGCGACTCCATCACCGTGGCCCCGGCCCAAACCCTCACCGACAAAGAATACCAGCGGCTGCGGGACTATGCCATCGCCATCATGCGCGAAATTGGCGTAGAGACCGGGGGATCCAACGTGCAATTTGCCGTCAACCCTGCCAACGGCGAGGTGCGGGTGATCGAGATGAACCCGCGGGTCTCCCGCTCTTCTGCTTTGGCCAGCAAGGCCACCGGCTTTCCCATCGCCAAAATTGCCGCCAAATTGGCAGTGGGCTACACGCTGCCGGAGATCCCCAACGACATCACCCGCAAAACTCCGGCCAGCTTCGAGCCCACCATCGACTATGTGGTCACCAAGATCCCTCGCTTTGCTTTTGAAAAATTCCCCGGCGCAGAGCCGGTTCTCACCACCCAGATGAAATCGGTGGGGGAGGCGATGGCCATTGGCCGCACTTTTCAAGAATCCATCCAGAAGGCCCTGCGCTCTTTGGAAATCGACCGTCCCGGTTTTGGCAGCGATAGGCCGGAGGTTTTCCCCAAGCCCGAGGAAGTGCGGGCCAACCTGCGCACCCCCAACCCCTTCCGCCTGCTCACCATCCGCACCGCTCTGCTCATGGGCTTTTCTGCCCAGGAGATTGCCCAACTCACCCACATCGATCCCTGGTTTATCGACAAGCTGCAGGAGTTGGTGGAGGTGGAGCAAGCCCTCAAGGGGCGGGAGCTGGGATCCCTGAGCGCTGACGACTTGAGACACCTCAAGCAAATGGGCTTCAGCGACCGACAAATTGCCCACCTCACTGGATCCACGGAACATCAGGTGCGGGCCTGCCGCAAAAGCCTGGGGGTGATCCCCACCTACAAAACTGTAGATACCTGCGCTGCCGAATTTGAGGCTGCTACCCCCTACCAGTACTCCACCTACGAGAGCGAGTCGGAGATTTTCCCGGCCCGCAAAGAGAAGGTGATGATCTTGGGAGGTGGCCCCAACCGCATCGGCCAGGGGATCGAATTCGACTACTGCTGCTGCCATGCTGCCTTTGCCCTCAGCCGCCTGGGTTACGAAGCGATCATGGTCAACTCCAACCCGGAAACCGTTTCCACCGACTACGACACCGCCGATCGCCTCTATTTCGAGCCTCTCACCCATGAAGAGGTGATGAACTTGGTGGATGCTGAGCAGCCGGTGGGCCTGATCGTGCAATTTGGCGGTCAAACTCCCCTCAAGCTGGCGCAGGGGCTGGCAGCAGCCCAGGCTCCCATCTGGGGAACTTCCCCCGACTCCATCGACATTGCTGAGGATCGGGGGCGCTTCGAGCGCATCTTGCGGGAGTTGGATATTCGCCAGCCGGCCAACGGCATTGCCCGCAGCGTGGAAGAAAGCCTGGAAATTGCCCGCCGCATCGGCTATCCGGTGGTGGTGCGGCCCAGCTACGTCTTGGGGGGACGGGCTATGGAGATCGTCTATTCCGACCAAGACTTGCAGCGCTACATGCAACTGGCGGTGGCGGTGGATCCGGATCGTCCGGTGCTGGTGGATCAGTTCCTGGAAGAGGCGGTGGAGGTGGATGTGGATGCCATTGCCGACCGCACCGGCGCTGTTACCATCGGCGGCATTCTGGAGCACATCGAGCAGGCCGGGATCCACTCGGGCGATTCGGCCTGTGTATTGCCCAGCCGCACCCTCAGCCCCGAGGTACTGCGGGTGATCCGCGAGTGGACGGTGAAGTTGGCCCAAGCTCTGAAGGTGGTGGGCCTGATCAACGTGCAATACGCCGTCCAAAAAGGTCAAGTCTATATCCTGGAGGCCAATCCGCGCGCCTCCCGCACCGTCCCCTTTGTCAGCAAGGCCATCGGCCATCCGCTGGCAGACTACGCCGCTCAAGTGATGAGCGGCAAAACCCTAGCCGAGCTGGGCTTTACCCAGGAGGTGATCCCCTCCCACATTGCCGTCAAAGAAGCGGTTTTGCCCTTCCACAAGTTTCCCGGCACCGACACGCTGCTGGGGCCAGAGATGCGCTCCACCGGCGAGGTGATGGGCATTGACACGGACTTTGGCCGCGCTTACGCCAAAGCCCAACTGGCGGCGGGGCAGAATCTGCCTCTCCAGGGGACGGTGTTCATCAGCGTCAGCGACCGGGATAAACAGGCGGTCATCCCGGTAGCCCGCGAGTTTGTGGGGCTGGGCTTTCGCCTGTTGGCCACCGAAGGAACCCAAAAGGTTTTGGCCGAGCACGGGATCCCGGTGGATAAAGTCCTCAAACTGCACGAGGGACGGCCCCACGTCATCGACGCCATCAAAAATCACCAGATTCAGCTCATTATCAACACCCCTTCCGGTGTCGAGGCGCAGCAAGATGGCCAAAAGATCCGCCGCACTGCCCTGGCCTACAAGATCCCTCTGGTGACAACCCTGGCAGGAGCCAAAGCCACTGCGGCTGCCATCCGTGCTTTGCAGTCGGGATCCCTGCAGGTGAAGTGCTTGCAGGATTTTTTCTCTGTCTAGGATTCTGGAGGAAAAAAAGCAGGTCCCGGACGGCACCTCTTTCCTAAACCTATCCTTAAGAAACGTCTGCTCAAGCTTGGCTGCCATCAACTGCCAGTGACCGACCTTCGCCGGGAAGCTCTCAAAGACCTCCAAATTGCAACATATCGGTGCTGATTTGTATCGACAAATCCATTTTTTTCACATTCCCGTTGCGGAAGTTAGGGATCCCTGTCGGCATCCCTAAAACTGTCTAGCCTGAAAGAAGGAGACGCTTTTGGCGGTCGGCGCGGGAAGAGTTTTGCCCCGTTCAAGGAAGCCGACAAAGCAAAGAATGGTTTTGTCTCTTTAGGAGTTGGCCTATGAGTACGGTAATTCGCCGCTCCTCGGCTGCGCGGCAGCTCTGGAGTTGGAATGGCTTTTGCCAATGGATAACCAGCACCGAAAACCGGCTTTACATCGGCTGGTTTGGCGTATTGATGATCCCGACCTTGTTGGCAGCAGCCTTTTGTTTTGTAATCGCTTTTATTGCTGCTCCGCCGGTGGATGTGGATGGGATCCGCGAGCCGGTGATCGGCTCTTTGATAGGGGGGAACAATCTCATCTCGGCGGCGGTGGTGCCCACGTCGGCGGCCATCGGCTTGCACTTTTATCCCATTTGGGAAGCCGCCTCTTTGGATGAATGGCTCTACAACGGCGGCCCCTACCAACTGATCGTGCTCCATTTCCTGATCGGGGTGTGGTGCTACCTGGGCCGGCAGTGGGAGCTGAGCTATCGCTTGGGCATGCGTCCCTGGATTGCGGTGGCGTTTTCCGCTCCGGCGGCGGCGGCTACGGCGGTGCTCTTGGTTTACCCCATCGGCCAGGGCAGTTTCTCGGAAGGCTTGCCCCTGGGGATCGCCGGCACCTTCTACTTCATGCTGGCTTTCCAGGCGGAGCACAATATCCTCATGCACCCTGCTAGCTGGCTGGGGGTGGCCGGCGTCTTTGGCGGCGCTCTGCTGGCCTCCCTGCACGGCTCCCTGGTGATCTCCAGCCTAATCCGCGAGACCTCGGAAGAAGAGTCACAAAATGCCGGCTACCGCTTCGGGCAGGAGGAAGTCACCTACAACTTCCTGGCCGGGCACTACGCGTTCTTGGGGCGGCTGGGGTTCCCCGGCCTGGGCCTGAGAAACAGCCGTTCCGTCCACTTCTGGATGGCGGCCCTGCCCACAGTGGGGATTTGGGCGGCGGCAATAGGTATCGGCATAATGGCCTTTAACTTGAACGGCTTGAACTTCAACCAGTCCATCCTGGACAGCCAGGGCCGCTTCATCCCCACCTACGCCGATCTCCTCAACCGCGCCAATCTGGGGATCCAGGTGATGCACGCCCCCAACGCCCATCATTTTCCCTTGCTGCTGGCGGCTCAACCCTAAGGCAGGCTAGGGGCAGTCCAGCCGGAAAGCGCGGTGAATAGCTTGCAAGGCCGGGATCCCTCGATCCCGGCGCACTACACAGCTCACCTTGATCTCCGAGGTGGCGATCATCTCGATGTTGATTCCCGCCTCGGCCAGAGCTGCAAACAGACGGGCAGCGACGCCGGGATAGGTTTCCATCTCAGCGCCGACAATGCTGACCTTGGCAATGTCGTGATCTGCGTCAACGCCTGCCGCCTGGAGTTCTTCGGCCACCTGCCGACAGACCGCCTCAGCAGCCATCGCTTGATCCTGAGGCACGGTGAAGGCAATGTCGGTGCTGGGGATCCCATTGTGGTAGCCCCGCTGGCTTTGGATGATGGTGTCCACGATGATCCCAGCAGCCGCCAAGCGCCCAAACAAATGGGCGGCAGTTCCCGGACGATCCGGCACTTTGCGAATGCCCAGCCGCGATTGCTTCAAATCCAAGGCAACACCGCGTACCGGGTGGCTGTCTTGAGGGGCAGGCGGCACCTTCGCCCGATGCAAGTGAGGGATCACCTGGAACGATTCTCCCAGAGCCAAGGCGGCATCCCCGGCCCGCTCCGCAGCCACCACACAGCTCACCTTGATCTCTGACATGGAGATCATCTGCAAGTTGATCCCGGCCTCGGCCAGCACCTGGAACATTTGCGCCGCAATTCCGGGTCGGCCCATCATCCCCACCCCGGCAATGCTGACTTTGGCCACCGCCTCATCCACAATCACCGCTGCACACTTCAGCTCTTGGCCAATCCGCCGGGCAACGGCTGCAGCCTCGGCCACCTGCGACCGGCTGACCGTGAAGGCAATGTCATTGGTGGGCTGGGGCAAGGGCTCCGTCCCGCTGGCGCAAGAGGCTGTGAACTGGAGGGACTGCAAAATCAAATCCACATTCACCCCTGCTGCCGCGATCCCCTGAAAGAGTTGGGCGGCAATGCCAGGCCGGTCGGGCACCCCCACCAACACCAACTTAGCCTGATCCCGATCCAGTTCCACCGTATCCACCGCCAGGCCCAGCTCAATGCTGCTGTCAGGGGAGCGAGAGCGAGCAGGAGGAGAGACGATCAAGGTGCCCTCGGATCCCGCCTGCAACGGCTCCAAGCTGGAGCGCACCCGCAGCTTCACACCGTAGTTGCGGGCAATCTCCACCGAGCGGGGATGCAGCACCTGCGCCCCCAGGCTGGCCAGCTCCAGCATTTCATCACTGGTGATCTCCGGCAGCAGCCTGGCCTCAGGCACCTTACGCGGATCCGTGGTGAAGATCCCCGGCACATCGGTGTAGATCTCGCACAGCTCTGCTCCCAAGGCCACTGCCAAGGCCACTGCCGTGGTGTCGGATCCCCCCCGACCTAGGGTGGTGATCTCCAGCTCCGCCAGGCTGGTAATCCCCTGGAACCCGGCCACCACCACCACCTCTCCCCGCTCCAGATGCTGCCACAGGCGGTCGGTGTGGATGTGCAAAATGCGGGCCCGGCTGTAATCCCGAGTGGTGACAATGCCCACCTGGGCTGCCGTCATGGAAAGGGCAGGACACCCCAGGCGTTGCAGCGCCAAAGCCACCAGGGCAATGCTCACCTGCTCACCGGTGGAAAGGAGCATATCCCATTCCCGCAACTGGGCCGGTGTGGTCGGGGATCCCTGCAATATCTGTTCCCCCAGATCCACAAGGCGATCGGTTTCATCCCCCATCGCCGAGACCACCACCACCACCCGATGTCCCCGCTCCACCGTGTGGGCCACCCGTTGGGCCACGGCTTGGATACGCTCGACAGAGCCGACAGAGGTACCGCCGTACTTTTGAACGATTAAGCTGCGTTCCATGAGAGAAGAACGAGGTCAGGGGCGGTTTGGATCCTACCCCGGATCTAGGCCAAGCCCAGCCCATTTTGCAAAAACGGCGGCACCGGCAGCAGGATCAGCACCAGCAGCGTGAGCATCCCCAGCCCCAGCAGATCTCGGGCCTCGTCCAGTTCCGTCACATCGTTGAGGGCCGGCTCGTCGGCACTGGAAATCACAAACAGCAGCAGCGCCCAGAGCAACAACCAGGGCTGCACCGTCAAGGCCAGCAGCAGCACCAACCAGCGGGCTACCCGGCCTACATTCGCTCCCATCTGCTGTCCATACACCGCGTGGACAATGTGCCCCCCATCCAGTTGGCCCACCGGCATCAGGTTAAACGCGATCACCACCAGCCCCAGCCAGCCGGCAAAGGCCAGCGGGTGCAGATCGATCACCTGCCCCGGCTGCAACTGATCCCCCAGCACCATGCGGGCCAGAATTGCCAGCAGCACCGACAGGCGCGGGTCAAGGCGATGAAAACTAATCGGGGTTGGCTGCCCCTCGGGCACCGCGGGAGGATCTACAGGCGCCGAAAACACCAGCCCCAGCAACAACATGCCCAAAGCAACAAGGCTCCCTGCCAGCGGCCCGGCGACGGCGATATCAAACAACACCTTGCGGTTGGGCACCGGCTCTTTCAACTGGATAAACGCCCCAAAGGTTCCCAGAACAAAAGGCACCGGAATGAAATAGGGCAGCGAGGTTTGGATGTGGTGGCGGCGGGCCACCCAGTAGCGAGTCCACTCATGGGATCCCAAAATGGCAAGGATCCCTAGAGCATAAGGCAACCCTTGCATCAGAGAGGGCAAATGCAGTAGCCGGTCAGGGCTGACCCCAGCCGCTTGGGCCCCAGCACTGAGGGTGGTCCAGAAGGTGAACAGCAATAACCCCAGAGCCAGCAGCGGGAACTCTCGACTGTCCGCCGGGGAGCGCCGCGCCGCCGGGTTGGGCACCAGGGCAAAAAAGGGCTTGCCGGCAAACCCCTCCTGCAGCACCACCAAAAAGCGTTTGCCGAAGGTGGTTTCCACATTCTGCTGCACCCGCTCATAGGCTTCACTGGGATCCGCCCGCAAGTTGCCCCGGCAGATGATCGCCTGGGGACGGTACTCCACGTTTTGCAAATAAAAGACGCTCCAGGGGAAGCAGTGGCTCAGCTTTTCCCGCGGCACTTCGGAGATGGGGGTGTGGGCAAGAGCCACCGAGACCGGATCTGCGGCGCTGTCTTCTTCCTCTTCCTCCGGCTCAGGTTCTGCAGCCGGCGAGGGATCCGCTTCTGGGGATGCGTTTTCCACTTCGGGCCGAGGGTCTACGGTTGGGGGTCGAATGCCCCCTCGTCTCACCAAGGTCATGCTGGTAAAGTAAGAGGTGAGAAACAGCAGCAGCATCAGCAAGGGGGGCACCTCGTACTGGAACACCTGACGCCCCAGCACCCAGACCAAAGGGGGCAGCATCATCACCAGCCACAGGATCCGCCACGGCACCTTTGAGAGGCGGGCCACACTTTTTTGCAGCAGCAGGTAGGTTGCAGAACCCACCAGCGCCAACAGGATCCAATCTGCCATGAGTTGCAAAAATAAACGAGGGAACGGAGGAGAACACCTCTACCAAGCTAGCGGCAAATCCAATCCCCTCGCTACGACTTGCAGCCGGGATCCCTCAAGAGCCCAATTGTTGCGTGGCCTGCTCAGAGGTGTCCACCGTATCTGCTGGATCCCCAATTTCCGGGCGAGCTTTTCGCTTTTCTTGCGGGCGGCGGGGCGAAAAAAGGAATCTCCTTGAGGCGTGCCTCTGCTTCCGGCGTCCACTGTACGGCTAACCCAGCAGCCATTCTGGCAAAAAGGTATTCCCTGTCATGCCTCGCAGGGTGAAATAAACAAACAGCAGCAACAGCAGGGATCCCAGCGTCACCATGGCCGCCGCTGTTGGACTTTTGCGATACAGGCTAACAAAAGGCTGGAGGCCGGCCCAGATCCCCCCCAGCAAAACGGTAATAAAGTAGGTGGGGTAACGGGAGACATTCTCCACAAATTGGTCTTCCAGTCTGCGGGGGGGCTGCGGCTGTGGCATGAGCAGCTCGGGCTCTAACTCCTTTCTCCTCAGTGTGCCATAGGTAGCTGTCAACCATCTGGAGGCTGGCCATCTTCAGGGAACTGGCGGCAACTCAAAAAGTGTAGTCATCTCAAACTAGATTGAGACACTCCCCAAACGCTCCGCGCCGCTGCCGCGACCCCCAGCTCATCTCTCTGGGAGAGGGGGGTTGGAGAGCAAGGCAACGGAAATGTTTTATTCCTATTCAAAATGACTATAAATCTCCTCCATTGGCGCTCTTTTGGCAGCCGAGCAACCTCGGCTCCCCAGCCGCTGTGGCACCAACCGACCGGTAAGCAGCCTCTCTGCCGCTTGGCTCACAGCCTCCGCGAGGGAGAAAGTCCATCGTCCCCTCATATCAAAAAGAACATCTACTTCACGAAGAGTGGTTGGAGCGAAGGGGAGACTGCGCAGATTCAGGAAACCGAGAACCTGATATGGTAGGCGTTATCCTGCCTGATCTGCTCTTTTGCTCAGTGCAGCCTCCCCTCTTCATAGACTGATGCGAGAATTGCCCTCTGATCCTTCCAATCGTGCCGGCGTACCCTTTGGGGATCAGACCCTGGCTCTGATGCGCGTCCAGGAGGCCCTGGATCAATTGGAGGCAGCCATTCTCAGTAGCCCTCGCCTGTTTTGGTCTCGCACCCTTATTGAAGAGGAAAAGATTCTGGAGCAGTTAGACTTTATCCGCCTGAACCTGCCGACAGCCCTGGAGGAAGCGGAGGAACTGCTGCGCCAGCGGGATCGGATCTTGGCAGAGGCCAATCGCTACGCCCAAGAAATTGTGGCCGCGGCCCAACGTAGGGCTGAGCAGCTCCTCAACGAATCGGCGATTCTGCGACAGGCCCAAGCTCAGGCGGAGCAGTTATTGCAACAAGCCTATCAACATAGTGAGGAGGTGCGGCGACAGACACTGCAGGAATCGGAGCGCCTGCAGCGGGAGGCCCACCGTTACGTGGATCAGGTGTTGCAAGACTTGGAGTTGCGGTTGGTGGAGTCCTTGCGGGTGATCCGCAACGGGCGGCAAAATCTGCAGACCTAACAGAGAAGAGTCAGACTGGGGCTTGAGCGCTGCCTTCAACCTGTGCCAGGAGCATTTTTATCCCGCGTTGTGCAAGTCTTTTGGAGCGGTGGGTTAGGGATCTCCTGAGCAGGCGAGGGACAGCTCCCCTCGCTAGACTTGAGCAGAAGACGTTCCCCAGCGGCCCTTGACATCCTCTCTGCCCATCATCCTTGGCGTATCAGGCGCTTCAGGGATGCTCTATGCTGTGCGCGCTCTGCATGTTCTGCTCAGCCTGGACTACCGCGTCGAAGTGGTGGCCTCCAAAGCGGCCTATCAGGTGTGGCAGGGAGAACAAGGGGTGCTGCTGCCGACAGACCCCCGCAAGCAGGCCCACTTTTGGCGACAGCAAGCCGAGAGCAGCGGTGGATCCCTAGTTTGTCATCGCTGGCAGGATGTGGGGGCAACCATTGCCAGTGGCTCCTATCGCACGCAGGGGATGTTGGTGATCCCGTGCAGCATGGGTACAGTTGCCAAGTTGGCTGCCGGCTTGAGCTCGGATCTGCTGGAGCGGGCTGCTGATGTGCAGCTCAAGGAGGGACGACGCTTGGTGGTGGTGCCGCGGGAAACCCCCTTTAGCCTGATCCACCTGCGCAACTTGACCACTCTGGCAGAAGCGGGGGCGCGCATTGTTCCGGCCATTCCAGCTTGGTACCACCAGCCGCGCACCATCTTAGACTTGGTGGATTTTGTGGTGGTGAAGGCGTTGGATCAGTTCGGTATTGATGGCGATCTCATTCGCCGCTGGCAGGGGATGCGCCAGCATCAGATCCTCAAGCTGCCCCCTGATCTCTGAGCGGGATCCCTTTTCCCGGTGGGAAGCTTGGATCTGGCTTGGGAGTACTTCAGTCTGGGGAGTGTCCCATGTTGATGCCCCTCACTCCCAGCCCCTCTCCCAAGGAGGAGGGAAGTTGGTCGTTGGTAACTTGCTGAACTAGCTGACTAGGGGATCCCGCCGAAGGTGGGTGGGCAAGTCAGGGCAGGTCTCCAGACTGGCCGCCCATTCGCCGATGAGGGTGTTGACCCAGTGGGGCAACTCGTCGTGGGCACAGTGGCCTACTCCCGGCAGCTTCACCAAGGCGAGGGCAGGTTGCCAGCGCTTAAATTGGTCTGCCAAAAAACTGGGCACTGCCGGATCTTCTTGGCCCCAGAGCAACAAGATGGGCGTTTTTAGGGTGGGCAGCAGGCGTTTGGGGCTGTCGAAGCGGCGGCAGAGAATGGCCCTCAGACCGTCCAAAAACACGTGGGCTGCCCCCGGCTCAAAGGCCGGCCTCTGGAAGATCTGCACCAGCTCGTCATCCACCTGCTCATCCCGCTTGTAGACATTCTTGATCCAAGCTCGTAGCACCTCGGTTTGTCGCAGCCAGTTGAAGAGGTGGGGATAAGTGAGGGGGCACCCCAGCAACGACAGAATCCCTTCGCAGAGGGCTCGCACCAGAGCATCCCAGGGAGAGGGCAATTCTTCCGGATGGGGCCCATCGGCGCAGCTAATCAAGCACAGGCCCTTCACCATCTGGGGATAGCGGGCGGCGGCAATGACTCCCACCAAGCCCCCGATGGAATGGCCTACCAGGATGCTGGGCTGCTGGATGTGAGTTTGCCAAAACTCGTACACCTGCTCCACCCACAGATCAACGCTGTAGGCGATCTCCGGCTTGGCACTCTTGCCAAATCCCAGCAAGTCGAGGGCATAGACGGAGCGCTGGGATCCCAGAGGGACGATGTTGTGGCGCCAATGGCCCACCGAAGCCCCAAATCCGTGGATTAAAAGGGCCGGAGCTGCCGTTAAGTTGACTACACCGGCAGGGGTTTGGGCACGACTGGGAGTGTAAGTGAAATGGATGGGCCAGCCCCGCCAATGCCAGGTTTGGGGGTAGCCGTAGCGAGGCAAAGCCGACAAGGGATCCCTGTCGCTGCCCGTTGGGGAAGGGGGGGGCGCATCAACAGAGGAGAAACCGGGAGCGCCAACGGAATTGGCGCCGACGGGAGCAGAAGGGGAAGGATGGGAGTCGAGTCCGTGCAAGGGAGAAGTGGGTGATAACAATAGGCTCATCTCCAATTTAGGCTAGACCAATCTTAGTGGTTTCCTCGGCTCATCATTTAATAGGACGTACTTTGCCACCGGTTCTTCTATATCTTCCAGGACATGCCAGCATGACTGTGTCCATAACCCCAGACCCAATGGATGAAGCCTTCGGGATAGACCCGATTACCGCTGCCAGCTTTCGCCAGATCGATCAGGAGATCGGCCCCCACCCCTGGCAAGGGATCCCTTATGAGGTGGTGCGCCGCGCCATTCATGCCACTGCCGACTTTGAGCTACGGGATCGCTTTTTCTTCGGCCCCAACGCCGTCGAACAAGCCCTGGCAGCCCTGCGGCAAAAGCGGCCTGTCGTTGTCGATGTCAGGATGGTGGCAGCCGGGATCCAGTCAGGTCTGAGAGCGCAAGGGATCCCGCTCCATTGCGCTTTGGACTGGGTGGAGGAGCCTCGTTGGCCCGGCCAAACCCGTGCCGCTAATGGGATGGTGAACTTAGCACGCCGCCATCCGGAAGCCCTGTTTGTCATCGGCAATGCCCCCACTGCACTGCTGGCTTTGGTGGAGGAGATTCGGGCGCAGCGGGTCAAGCCGGCCTTGGTGATCGGAGTGCCGGTGGGATTTGTGGCGGTGGAAGAGGCCAAGCAGGCGTTGGCGCAAACGGATGTTCCCCAGATTCGCGTGGAGGGCCGCAAAGGCGGATCCCCGGTAGCCGCTGCCGTTGTCAACGCCCTTCTCTTGGCAGCCCAACGGGATCTCATCCCCAACTGACTAGAATTGGGGGTAAGTCTTCAGGCCCGTTCCATGACTCCAGAACAAGAGGAGTGGCTGATCCGCAACCTTCAGCAACAACAAGAACAAATCCAAGAAATGCGAGCCAGCAGCAACGATCTGCCGAGCGCTTTGAGGCGCAGATGGCCGAGATGAGGGCTGAACGCCAAGCCGCGGAGGCTCAATTTCAAATCGAGATCCAAGAAATCAGGGCGTTCATTCAACACAACCAGGAGCGGATTCGACAGAACGAAGATCGGGGAGATGAGCTGGAGGTGGCCATACAGGAGTGCCGCCGGGATATGCAGGCCGGGTTTGCAGAACTGAGGGAAGCGCAAGCCATGATGATGGAGCAATTTCGGGAGCGGGATGGCCGCCTAATCGAGGCTCAACTCAGCTTTATTCGCGAGATGCGAGAAATGCAACGGGAAGTGGCGGAGCTGCGACTGGATTTTCTCAATCACATGTGCCAGTACCACCCGCCTGTCGAACGTTAAATGGCTATAAATGGCTACAGCAGCATCTGGCCGGTCACCGCAGCTTGCGGTCGTAGGAGTAGCGGGGGATGGCTCTGTGGCTTCCTGGGGGATCCCCCCCCTTTCCCAAGCCAAAGTCTTGGCAGGAGCCCCTCATCTGCTCCGGCACTTTGCCGATCATCCGGCCCGCAAGATCCCGCTCACCGGGCCAGTGGAAAGTTGGATCCCACTTTTGCAGCAGGAGATGGCTCAGGGATCCCTGGTCTTGTTGGCCAGTGGGGATCCGTTTTTCTTCGGGATTGGGCGCCTGCTGACGGAATATTTCCCGGCGGAGCAACTGGCTTTTTACCCCCAAGTCAGCTCAGTACAGTTGGCCCTGAACCACTTGCAGATTCCCTGGCAGGAGGCAACCATTCTCAGCCTGCATGGCCGAGGGGTGGAACGGCTACAGGACGCTCTCAAACAGGGATCCCCCCTCATCGTGGCCCTGACCGATCCGGAGCACACGCCGACGGTCTTGGCCCGCTTCATCTCCGACCTGCGGCTGCCGGTGCGCTACCAAGCCTGGGTATGTAGCCAACTGGGATCCCCTCAAGAGCAGATCGTGCCCCTCCAGGAAGGTCAGAATTCATCCTTCTCCAACCCCAACGTGGTGGTGCTGCGACGGGTAGAACCGGAGCCAGATCCCCATCGCTGGCCTTTGGTAGGGATCCCGGACGACCAGTTCTACACCTTTCCCGACCAGCCCGGCTTGATCACCAAGCAGCCCATCCGCCTGCTCACCTTGGGATCCCTGCAGCTCCCCCAGGAGGGCGTGGTGTGGGACATCGGTGCCGGCACCGGCTCGGTGGCCATCGAAATAGCCCGTCTTTCCCCCCAACTTCAGGTGTACGCCGTTGAGCGGAATGCCGCCGGCATCTGCCTGATTCGGCGCAACCGGCAACGCTTTGGACTGGAGAACCTGCAGGTGATCCCGGGGGCAGCCCCCCAAGTGTTGGCCGACCTGCCAGATCCGGATCGGGTGGTGCTGGGCGGTGGCGGCAAAGGGATCCGCAATCTGCTGCCGGTGGTGGAAGCCCGCCTGCGGCCTGGAGGGATCTTGGTGGCCAACTTCGCTACCCTAGAAACCTGCAGCGAGGCCCTGCAATGGCTGCGTTCGCGCGGCTGGCAAGTCCGAGTGGATCACGTTCAGATCTCTCGCTCTGCCGTCCTGGCCGAGGGTACCCGCTTTGCCCCCCTGAACCCGGTTTACCTGCTGCAGGGGATCCCTTCAAACTCGGAATCACAGTGAACTTACTGAACTGATCGCCCCTCTCTTTTGGGGAGAGGAGCTAGGGGTGAGGGATGAAGTCACCCCTCGTCCTCCTCATCGGCGGTGAACCCCGGTCGGTACAGGTAGGGAGAGGAGGGACGGTTGGTCTTCTTGATTTGGTCTTTGATGGATTCCAGGTCGATGTAGCGATCCGCCAAGTTGATCAGTTGATCGCTGGTCATGGAACGCAGGCTAACCACCTCCACTCGCGCCCCTTGGTAGCTGACGGCATTGACCGCGTAGGCCAAGTCCCCATCACCGCTCACCAGCACAGCCGTCTCATACCAGCGCACCAGCGACAGCATATCCACGGCAATTTCCACATCCAGGTTGGCTCTCTTGGATCCATCGGGCAACTGGGTTAGCTCTTTGGTAACCACGCGGTAGCCATTGCGGCGCATCCAGAGCAAAAACCCCTGCTGCTTTTCGTTGTTGCGATCGACGCCGGTGTAGAAAAAAGAGCGCAAAAGGGGCGACCGACCACTCAGCGTCTTCAGCAGGCGGGTGTAGTCGATCTCAATGCCCAGTTGCAGAGCGGCATAGAACAGATTGGATCCGTCGATGAATATGGCCACACGCCCACGGTTGTCCTGCAAGGGATCCGCAGGCTGAAAGCCGGGATCAGGATCAAGACGCAGCATTCGGGTTTTCTTCTCCAAGTTTTGACAAAAGGGCAGAAAAAAGAGGTGTTAAATGGGTTTAATCGCCAATACAGCTCTTTCCGGCAGCACTGACTACAGCTAATGCAGACGCCTCTCTTGTGCGATAGGGATCTTACTGCTTCCCAGAGTGATCTGCAGAATTCCCATGAAGTCGGAAAAAGCCGTAAAAGGCTGCCCCAAGCCCTGGGACACATGATTCACCCTAGCGCAGGAGAGACGATCCCCGGAGAAGATTTCCAAAATCCTAAAGAAAAATACCTACGAAAGGAGAGGCTTTGGGGATGGAGTGCGGGGATGGGCCGGTACCTTACCGCTTTTCGAGCCCCTTGCACAGAGGGGTGCTGCGCAGCCGCTACAAGCGGTTTTTGGCCGATGTGGAGCTGGAAAACGGGCAACAGATAATCGCTCATTGCCCCAACACGGGGCCGATGAGTGGGGTCTGTCAGGTGGGGGCACCTGTGTACCTCTCCCATCACCCGGAGCCAAAACGGAAACTGGCCTACACCTGGGAAATGATCCAGGTGGATGGGGTATGGGTGGGGATCAACACCAGCTTGCCCAATCGCCTGGTGGACTGGGGGCTGGAGCGAGGGTGGTTTCCTCAATTGGCAGGGTTTTCTCGCCGGCAACGGGAGGTGACCTGCGGCAGGAGCAAAATCGACTTTCTGCTGACAGGAGACTCTGGCTCGGCCTATTTGGAGGTGAAGAATACCACCTGGGCTGTGGGATCCCGCGCGCTGTTTCCCGATACGGTGACCACTCGCGGCCAAAAACACCTGGAAGATTTGATCGCGGTGCGCCAACAGGGTCAGCGTGCCCTGCTGATGTACTGGATCAATCGCGCCGATTGCACCGAGTTTGCCCCCGGCGAAGAACGGGATCCCCGCTATGCCCGTCTGTTTCGTGAGGCCCTGCAGGTCGGGGTAGAGATGTTGCCCTATCGGGTCGAGGTTTCGCCGGCAGGGATCCGCCCCTTGGGTTTGGCCAAAATCGTTGTCTAGGCACCCCAAAAGAAGGGTCAGGCTCTCTGGAAACGGCTGGGGATGGCCTATAATACTGCTTTCTCCAGATTCTTAGTTTTCCAAGCACTTGAGGACCATGAGCAAACCTTCCTCCCGTCCTCATCACATTGTCCTGACTTCCCATCCCTCCCCTCATGGGACGCAAGCCCAGCCGATCCGCTGGGGAGCCTTGGATCCGCTGCGGCGGGGGCCGGTGGTGGGTAGCCTAACCAATCTTGCCCATCGCAATGTCATCGGCACCCATGCGGGAGCCTACGCTGTTTACCGGGCATTGGCTGTAGCCAGTGGCTCTCTGCAGGCGGATCACCGCGCCGATTTAACCAATACTGCCCCGGTGGTGTCGATTGGCCCTCACCCAAGCTGGGGAGATCCAGACCGGATTGTGTCTTTGGATCCCTGGGGAGCAGTTGTGGGGGAAGTCTTTGCTCCCCTCTATGCCCAGGGCTACGATATTCGCCCTACTATTGCCATTACTCAGGCCCACATCCACATGCCAGAACTGCAGGAGGCGGTCAACAAAGGGCGGTTGCGGGTGGATGGCCGGATCCTCAAAGACAACGGCAGCCTGGTGGTCACCAAAGCCGCAATCGAGCCGGTCTGGTACCTGCCGGGGATCGCCAAACGATTGCAGGTGAGCGAAAGCCTGCTGCGCCGCACCCTCTTCGAGCAGACGGGAGGCATGTTTCCAGAATTGGTGACTCGCCCAGACCTATCGGTGTTTTTGCCGCCCATCGGTGGCCAGACGGTGTACATCATCGGGCAAGTGGCCGCCATCACCGACCCGGCTTTGCCCCTGGCGGTGCGGGTTCACGACGAATGCAATGGTTCCGATGTGTTTGGCTCGGATATTTGCACCTGCCGCCCCTACCTGGTGCATGGCATTGAGGAATGCGTTAAGACGGCCCAGGCCGGTGGAGCTGGGGTGATCGTGTACCTGCGCAAAGAAGGCCGCGCCTTGGGGGAGGTGACCAAATTTTTGGTCTACAACGCCCGCAAGCGCCAGGAAGGAGGGGATCGGGCTGATGCCTACTTCGCCCGTACCGAGTGTGTGGCAGGGGTGCAAGACATCCGGTTTCAGGAGTTGATGCCGGATGTGCTCCATTGGCTGGGCATAACCCGAATCGATCGCCTGATTTCCATGAGCGACCTCAAGTATCGAGCCATCACCAACTCCGGCATTGAGGTTCTGCAGCGGGTGCCCATCCCAGAAGAGCTGATCCCGGCAGATGCCCGTGTGGAGATCGAGGCCAAAAAAGCTGCCGGCTACTACACCGAGGGGGAGGTGCTGGATGCGGAGCGGCTGGCCCAAATCCGAGGAAGAGCCTTGGTGGAGTGAGCGGGATCCCTCATGCAAGTGGCTACCTGGAATGTCAACTCCATTCGCACCCGGCTGCCTCAGGTTTTGGCTTGGCTGGACAGCCAGGGATCCCTGGATGTGCTCTGCCTGCAGGAGACTAAGGTGGTGGATGAAGACTTTCCCCGGGCGGCCTTTCAGGAGCGGGGCTTTCATGTGGAGGTCTACGGGCAAAAGTCGTACAACGGTGTGGCTCTGATCAGCCGGGATCCCCCGGAAAAAGTAGAACGGGGGTTTGGTGCGCTGCTGCCTTCGGCGGCAGATTTGGACGAGCAAAAGCGGCTGATGAGCGCCATCTACCGCGGGATCCGTATTCTCAACCTTTATGTGCCCAACGGTTCTGAGGTGGGATCGGAAAAATACGCCTATAAATTGCGCTGGCTAGCCACACTGAAGGATTACCTCGCCGTTGCCCTGAGCCAAGGGGATCCCATCCTGCTCTGCGGGGACTTTAACATTGCCCTGGAAGATCGGGATATTTATGATCCCCAAAAAGCGGGAGAAATCATGGCTTCCGAACCGGAGCGACAAGCCCTGCGGGAGATCCTGGCTTTAGGGTTTGAAGATGCGTTTCGCAGGTTCACCCCAGATCCCGGCCATTTTAGCTGGTGGGACTATCGCTCGGGGGGGTTTCAAAGGAATCGCGGCTGGCGCATTGATCATCATTATCTGTCTCGTGAGCTACAGGAGAAAGCCACCGCTTGCTGGATCGATGTTGAGCCACGGCGGGCCGAAAAACCCAGCGATCATGCCCCTGTCATTGTTGCCCTGGATATTTAAGCGCCTTGTTATAGTCATTTCAAGCTAGGTTGAGACACTCCCCAAACGCTCCCTGCCACTGCCTTCACCCCTTCTCTCAGAGGAAGAGGGGAGCCAGGCGGAAATGTTTCATTCCTGTTTAAATGACCATAACAGCTCATACCAACCAGCCATCCAATTAAAATGGAGCAGCCTCTTCGAGAATTTTCAGCAGGTGTTGCCGCTGTTCTGAGCTGAGGACCTGTCGCATTTCCAGAACTGCCTCAAAACGTTTGGCATTTACTTCTTGGCTTAGCTGTTGTACCCGCTGAAATTGAGCTGCCACTTCTGACTCAGGGGCATCGCCGACCAGCAACTCCCGCAATCGACCGCGGGCTGCCCTCAACTCCAAAATGCGCTCCAACAACTCTTCCTGTTTGCGGTGGCGGATCTGCTGCAATTGCCGCAACTGCTCGTCGGAGAGGTTCAGCTCCCGCAAATTGCGAGCAAAGGGGCGGCGCAAATCCATCATTCGCAGGGGGCGGGGTTGGCCCATCACCGGTTCACCCAGGGATCCCAGGTAGAGTGGCAAAATGGGGATCCAAATCCAAGCATTTCTCATGGTTCTTTGCAGGCTTTTTCTAAGAATCTGACCAAGAATCTGACCAAGGTCTCAGAAGTCTCAGCGGTGTAATGGTCAATGAAGGGGGATATTCGTGAGGCTGATGGATTTAGGATCCCTCTGGATCGCGTTCTATCCACCAAGTTTCGGTTTCTGTTCCCTCTGGGCTCAGCAAGCTTCCCCAAGTGCTCACCAAAAAACTTTCTAGGGCTTCGGTCTCCTGGGCCACCACCTGTACCTGCCAGCGCTGATAGCCAATCCAGCCCAGCAAAGCGCCCGCCAAAAGGGAGATGCCAACCCAACGCCAAGGGTGCTTGAGCCGGCCATGAAGTGGATGAGTCGCCACAACTTGAAGGATCTGCTCCTCCAGCCCAGAGGCCGCAGGGGGAGGGAGGGGGCGATATTGACGCAAAAAGTGGCGCAGCCGCTCGTCTGCTAGGGGGTTGGGGTGCTCACTCATGGGGTAATGCCCTCCTGAAGTAGGTGTTGACGGATGGTGGCACGGGCGTGAAACAGCCGGGACTTCACCGTTCCCACCGGGATCCTTAAAATCTCGGCAATCTCTTTCTGGGGCAGGTCTTCCAAGTCGTGCAGAATCAGAACCATTCTGTGTTCAGGGCTAAGCTGAGCCATGCTTTGCTGTAGAGCCTGTTGGTAGTGCAAGTGCATCAGGTCGGGGCCAGGGTGAGCGATATCCGATCCGAGGGCCAGGTTTTGGGTTTGGGAGTGTTGCCGGGCGCAGCGCCGCCGCTGATCTGAGGCCACATTCCAACAGATGCGATACAGCCAAGTGGAAAACTGGGCCGAGCCGCGAAACCGAGGTAACCCTTTCCAGGCGCGAATAAACACTTCCTGAACCAGGTCATCCAAAAGATCGGCTCCACACAAGGGATAGAGGATATTCCGTACCGACTGCTGGTATTTGCGGTAGAGTTGGCGAAAGCTCTGGCTGTCGCCGTTGAGGCAGCGCTGGATCAGCTCCCAATCGGATGTATCCTTTGCCGCCTGCACGAGAGGACGCTCCCTTGTTCTCAACCTTGCTTTGTCTGACTCCCAATGCCCCCAAAAGGTTCAAAGGATCCCTGTCTACGATGGCCCTCCACTTCCCGCCAAGATACCGGCATCTTCTGATTGCCGTTTTCCCTCGAAGGATGCTCGCCAGCAGGTATTCCTCTTGCCTATTCGCACTTTCTCAATCCCAACTCTATTGGATTCTATCGGATCATCGACCTACAATTCCAATAACACCAAAAAAGGGAATGAAAAGCTAATCTTCATAGCTGCCTGGCCATGACCAAAACAACTCAAATAACCGATAAACCCGATCTGTTTGGATTCCTCTATCGTCACCCGACGCTCACCCTTGCCATTCTGTTGGGGCCACCTCTCATTTGGTTGCTGGTCTTTTACTTGGGGCCGCTGCTGGCGCTGCTGCTGCAAAGTTTTTATCATCTGGATCCCTTTACCGGCCTGATCCTGAGAAAGTTTACTTTGGCCACCTATCGAGAGCTGCTCACTCCGGCCAATGTGGATATCTTTGTCCGCAGCTTGACTATGGCTTTGGCAGTCACTTTGGCTGCCATTGTGTTGGCTTTTCCTCTGGCTTATACCATGGTCAGACTGGCCTCTCCTCGCTGGAAGGGCTTTTTGTATTTGTTGGTGCTCCTACCGCTTTGGTCTAGTTATTTGATTCGGGTTTATGCCTGGAAGTTGATCCTGGCTAAAGAAGGGATCCTTACCTATCTACTCACCCATGTGGGCCTACAGGGCTGGGTGGAAAAGATTTTGCAGTTGCCCGGGATCGGTGGGCCATCGCTGGCTGTATCCAACTTGGGTATTTTCTTGGTGTTTCTCTATGTTTGGCTGCCCTATATGATTCTGCCGATCCAGGCGGCTTTGGAGCGAGTGCCTGATAGCTTAATTGAGGCTTCTGCAGATTTGGGAGCTCAGGGTTGGCAAACATTCCGCCATGTTATTCTCCCCCTCGCGTTGCCAGGGATCCTGGCCGGGTCGGTCTTTACCTTTTCCTTAACATTGGGAGATTTTGTGGTGCCTTATTCTCTGGGCAATTCCAGCTATTTCATCGGGCAGGCAGTTCTCGCCTTTCAGGGCACCTCTGGCAACATTCCCTTGGCGGCAGCCTTCACGGTTGTGCCGATGGGGATCATGACCGTCTATCTGCTAGTGGCCAAGCGGCTGGGGGCTTTTGAATCGGTGAGCTGACCCGATCAAGGATTTTTCCAACACATGAGGAGCCAACTGAGCTAGGCTGGTAACTGTTAACGAATGTATCGGGCTGTCCCTATGGTGCTCTTTGGCTTTGGCAAACTTGGCAAGAAACTGTCCCTGCCCAAACCGGAAGAAGCCTTGCCGGGCCGGGCCGAGCCGATGGTGATCGTGAATCGGCATTTTGTCAACGGCAATCCGCTGCAGCCGCCTTTTCCCGAGGGCATGGAGCTGGCCATGTTCGGCATGGGCTGCTTCTGGGGGGCAGAGCGCAAGTTTTGGCAGGTGCCAGGGGTGTTCAGCACAGCGGTGGGCTACGCTGGCGGGTTTACCCCCAACCCCACCTATGAAGAGGTCTGTACTGGCCTGACTGGCCACAACGAGGTGGTGCGGGTGGTTTACGACCCAGCTCAGGTCAGCTATGCCCAACTGCTGAAGGTGTTTTGGGAAAATCACGACCCTACCCAGGGGATGCGCCAAGGCAATGATGTGGGCACCCAATACCGCTCCGGCATCTATGTGTATTCTCCGGCGCAGCGGGAGCTGGCGGAAAAAACCCGCGATCTCTATCAGCAGGCCCTGACCGCCCACGGCTACGGCCAGATCACCACCGAGATCTTAGACGCGCCTGAGTTTTACTACGCCGAAGACTACCACCAGCAATATCTGGCCAAGAATCCGCGCGGCTACTGCGGCCTGGGGGGCACTAAGGTTTGTCTGCCAGAGATCCTCACCGAGCCCGTCTGATCCACACCCTGACGGATCAAAAGATCCGGCGGGAATGGGATCCCCGCTCAAGGAACTCCCTAGCCACTAGGGTTACCACCGCCAGCAAGGAGAGCACCACCGCCGCCGCATAGGCTGAGCCGGTGGCATAACTGCGGTAGGCATCTTCCACGAACAGGGGCAAGGTCTGGGTGCGGCCAATGATGTTGCCGGAAACCACAGCCACAGCGCCGAACTCCCCCATGGCGCGGGCATTGGTCAAGATGACGCCGTACAGAAGGCCCCAGCGGATGTTGGGCAGGGTGATTCTCCAGAAGATCTGCCAGGGGGTCGCCCCCAGCGTTTTGGCGGCTTCTTCCTGGTCGGTGCCTGCCTCCTCCAACACCGGCAACACTTCCCGCGCCACAAAAGGAAGGGTGATGAAAGCCGTTGCCAACACAATGCCCGGAAATGCAAAGATAACCCGCAAGTTCCAGGATCCCAGCCAACCCTGACGCCCGAAGATGAGCACCAGCATTAGGCCAGCCACCACCGGGGAAATGGAAAAGGGCAGATCGATCAGGCTCAGCAGCAGCGCCCGCCCCGGAAAACGCCGATGAGCAATGGCCAAGGCAGCACAGAGGCCGAAAAAGGTATTGAGGGGCACAACGACCAGGGCGGTTAGCACCGTCAATCGCAGGGCACTGAGCAACTCCCGCTCTGTCAGGCGATGGAGAAAGGCTGGGATCCCTTCTCGAAACGCCTGATAGAAGATGTTCACCACCGGGATCCCGAGCAGCAGCGCGATGTAAAGCCCGACGATCCCGATCAACAGGCCCGACAGCCATGTTGAGGGCTTCGGTTTGACACCTGCTACCTCGTCAGGTTTCATGGCGACTTCCCCAGGCTTGCAGAAGGTTAATTACCACCAGCGACAGGAAAGAGATCCCCAACATCACCGTTCCGATCACGGTTGCCCCAGCATAGTCGTGTTGTTCCAGCCGCTGAATCACCAGCACCGCCGCAATCAAGTCCCGAAAGGGAATGCTGGAAGCGATGATCACCACAGAGCCGTATTCCCCCACGGCGCGGGAAAACCCTAGGGCTACCCCGGTGAGCACCGCCGGCAGGATCTGGGGCAGCACCACGCGCCGGAAGGTCTGAAAGCGGGAAGCCCCCAAACTCCAGGCTGCCTCTTCCACATCTTTCTCCAGCTCCTGCAACACCGGCTGCACCGTCCGCACCACAAAAGGAAAAGAAATAAACAGCATCGCCACCCCCACCCCCAAGCGGGTAAAGGAGATGCGGATCCCCAAGGGGGCCAAAAGGGATCCCACCCAGCCGTTGCTGCTGTAAACCGTCGCCAAGGTGAGGCCGGCTACCGCAGTCGGCAGAGCAAAGGGCAGATCGATCAACCCCTCTAGGAGCTTTTTGCCGGGGAAGGCGTAGCGCACCAACACCCAAGCGGTCAAAGTGCCCATCACGCCGTTGATCAGGGCCGCCAGCAACGCGGTTACAAAAGTAACTTCATAGGCGGAGAGAGCCACGGGATCCGTCGCGATCCGCCAAAACTCTGCCCAGCCCACAGTGCTGGACTTGGCGATCAAGGCAGCCAGCGGCAGAACCAACATCAAGAAGAGATAGCCCAGGGTCAGCCGCCACGGCCAAGACAGTTGAGACAAAGCCTGCAGCAACGCTTCTCAAGCTCCCACCGGCATTGCGGTCATTTCGGTTTTTTTGTCGTTTTTTTTGACGGGAAAGGCTTTCACCACCTTGGGGCGCACATAGACCTGCTGCCCCACCTGCAGGGGTTGGTTGGCATATTGCTCGCGGCTGAGATGGGCCCACAGGGATCCGCCATCGCTAAGAATCAGCTCCGCCTGAATCTCCCGACCCAGGTGGATGATCTCCTTAACGCGGGCAGAAACACCACTGCTGCCGGGGTTGACCTCAATCTGCACATCGTGGGGGCGCAAAAAAAGCTGATGCGGGCCGGCCTGCACCTCGGGAAGCTGGCAAGAGAGTTGGGAGCGGGGAGAAAGCTCGTTGACCGGGCCGACAAAGCTCATCACAAAGGGTGTAGCTGGATGGTCATAGATTTCTGCCGGGGATCCCACCTGTTCGATCCGCCCCTGGTTCATCACCACGATCTGATCCGCCACCTCCATGGCTTCCTCTTGATCATGGGTTACAAATACCGTTGTCACATGCACCTCATCGTGCAGGCGCCGCAACCACTTGCGCAGCTCTTTGCGGACTTTGGCATCCAGGGCCCCAAAGGGCTCATCCAACAGCAACACCTGCGGCTCCACCGCCAAAGCGCGGGCTAGGGCCACCCGCTGCCGCTGCCCCCCCGAGAGTTGAGAGGGGTAGCGATCCCCGAACCCCGATAGCTGCACCAGCTCCAGCAGCTCATCCACCCGTGCCCGAATCTCGGCCCGTGAAGCCTTGCGGATCTCCAAGCCAAAGGCGATGTTCTGCCGCACCGTCATGTGCTTGAACAGGGCGTAGTGCTGAAAAACAAAACCAATGTTGCGCTCCTGGACGCTGGCATGGGTAGCATCCCGCCCGGTGAGGAAAATCCGCCCCGTATCCGGCTTTTCTAGGCCGGCAATCAGGCGCAGCAGGGTGGATTTGCCAGAACCCGATGGCCCCAAGAGGGCAACCAGGGATCCCGTGGGAATGGTGAGATCGGTGGGGTGAAGGGCCTGAAACTGCCCAAAACGCTTCGATACCCCTTCGATGGTGATACCCATAGGTTCTGCCTAGCTAGTGGTTTGCCTGAGAAGTTGCTGGATCGGTTGCCGGCTGAGTCTTCTTGAGAGGGTGAGGGCAGTTAAACTCGCGGCTAATCTACGGTAAACCTGTCAACAAACCGTTGATACAGCTCCCAGGATAACTTGAACGGGGATCCAAAACAAGGGAGACTCCCTACCCAAATCCGTTGGAGTGCTTCGCGTGTAGCAGGGGTGGTGCGTCAATCGGCAGAGCCAGGGATCCCTGCCCATTCCGGCTGAACGGGCCGCTGCCAGCGTTCCCACCACGCCGAGGAAGATTCTGCCGGGCTGCTGTCATGGCTACTGTTGGCAGGGCTTTCTGGGGATAGGGGTTGGGCCTGCTGCGTTAGCCAACTGAGGGGGGCAGGGATCAGGCAACTGGGGTGGAGAGGGCGCAGATCGCGGTAGTGGCTGCTGCGAATGGCCAGGATCTCCTGCTGAATGATGTCTGGGGGTTCTCCCAATTCCAGCAACACATGGCTGCACAGACCCAAGCTGGCCTCGAATTCGGGATGGACAACTTCTCTGGCCCCCAACTGATAGAGCTGTTCGATGTCTTCCTTGTCGGTAGCTCGCACCACCACATCCAATTGCGGCGCCAACTCCAGAGCTCGTTTCAGGCAGAGGCGGATGCTCATGCGATCCGGCAGAGCAATAACCAGGGCGCGGGCCTGGGGCAGGCAAGCTTTCTCCAGCACCAAGGCGCTGGCGGCATTCCCATACAAGTAAGGGATCCCACGGGAACGCAGGTGTTGGATCACCCGTTCTGATTGATCAATGACCAAGAGGGGGTGACGACGGGCTTCGAGAATGCGCACAATGTCTTGCCCCACCTGCCCATAGCCGCACACCACCACGTGCCCCTGTTGAGGAGCATCGGGGGCCAAAGCGCGGGGCCGCTCGCCCGATTCCAACCAGCGGGCCAAGAAGGGGATCCCGTGTAGCCCGGAAAACAGTCGAGGAGCGCCCCTCAGCAGAAAGGGGGTGAGCAGAAGGGTAACGGCTGTAGTGCTGACAATCAACAAATAGATCTGTCGCGACACCAACCCCAACGCCTGCCCCTCGCTGGCCAGCACAAAGGAAAATTCGCCGATTTGCGATAAGCCCAGCCCCACCACCACCGCTGCCGGCAGAGCGTAGCCAAACAGCCGCGCCAAGGGAGCCACGATGCAAAACTTGCCCACCATCACCAGCCCCACCAGCCCCAGGATCAGCAACAGATGGCCGAGGATAAAGCTGGGATCGATGAGCATGCCGATGGCCGCAAAAAAGAGAGCGGCAAACACATCCCGCAAAGGCTCCACATAGTCCAGGGTTTGGTCGGCGTACTCCACCTCCGAGATCATCAGACCGGCAATGAAAGCCCCAATCTCGCTGGAAATGCCCAGCCGCTCCGTCAACAGGGCAATCCCCACGCAGAGGCTGATCACCCCCAGCAGAAACACCTCTTTGCTCTCCTGCTGAGCCAGCAGACGCAGGAAACCGGGAACCAGCCAAATCCCGCCTACCACCGCCCCCAGCCCCACCAAGCCGATTTCTGCCAAGGCCCTGGCCAGGGATCCCGCCAGCTCCGGCAAGGGACAATCCAAAGCCGGCAACACCGCCAGCATCAGCCCCACCGCCAAGTCCTGCACAATCAGGATCCCCAACATGGCTTGGGCTTGGGGAGTGTCCATCTGGTTGGTCTCGGTGAGGCTTTTGAGCACCACCGCCGTGGAAGACAAGGAGAGTACGGCCCCTAAAAAGATCCCTTGCACCGGCGTCAACCAGCCGCTGACCACTGCCAGCACCGCCGTGATCAAAATCGTCAGGCTGATTTGCAAAATGCCGCCGCCAATGGCGATCCCCCGCACTTTGCGCAATTCTTTCAGGGAAAACTCCACCCCCAAGGTGAACAGCAAAAAGGTCACCCCAAATTGAGCCAGGGTTTCCACCTGAACCAACTCTTTGATCCACCCCAGCCCGGTGGGCCCCACTAAGATCCCGGCTAATAAGTAGCCCAGCAACACCGGCTGCCTCAGCAGTGAGGCCAAAAATCCACCCGCTGCCGCTGCCGCCAATACCGTCACAATGTCCAAAATCAGACGAAAGTCTTCCTGCACAGGGCACTCACCGAGGAATGTGAACTTTTGTAGCCAATCCTGAGGATTCTTCCACGATAATGCTTCCTCTGGCATCTCGGACAGAGCGAAGAACTCGGCTTCAAGCTCTGCACCCTGCTGCCCCCGAGGATCCCGGCTGGCCCAGCCCGGATTCAGATCCAGCCTGGATTCAGAGGAAGCTGGACGGAAACTCAGTGGAAATTTTTGTTAAAAGTTGCTGACAACACCCCAAAACCGTAGCTTATAATACAGAATGTAGATAGAAATCGTTCATCCTCTCGCGTGCTGGGCGGCTCATCATGGGTAGAGCGACATCGCAGCCAGAGGACGGAAGTAGGGAGAGATCCCGAAGGAACGCGCCTCAACTCTTCTGGTAACCGTGGGGCTTCTCTTGGGAGAAGGCGAACGGATGAAAACTCAACTCATTTGGAGGCGAAGATCATGGAACTCTTTTACCGTGGCGTCGATTACACCCCCTCTTCTGCAACAGCGGCGGTTTCTCCCGGCAAAGTGGGGGGTCGTTACCGGGGGCTGGACTGGCGGTTCCGCCATCTGACCAAGCCGGTGGTTTTGCCCACCAACCTTGACCTGCTCTATCGAGGTGTGGCTTATCATCCCAAGGCGGTCGAAGGATCGGCTCAACCCGTTCAGACGGCAGAGGCATCTGCCCCGGTGGCTGCTGCTGGCCGTTCTCACCTCTTGGACGACCTGTCTCGCCGCTTGATGATGAGCCATCAACGTTTGATTCGGATTCGTCAGCAATCCATGCTGATCCGCGGTACAGAGCAGATTGGCCTGCATGTCAACGTGCGCAACTTCTGGAACCGCATCCAAGGAAAAGTGCATCCCACCTTCCGGCTCAACTACGACCGTAGCCGTGTTAGCATGAGCTAATCTGTCTGTAACTGTTGATGCTCTGGCCTGAGCTCAGCGAGAAGGGATCCCGGCTGGGGATCCCCTTTTGGTTTCTGGGTTGAGCTTCCTCAGGTCGATGGACGGCACAGGACGCTTCAACGCTGGCACGAGGTGCTGTTGACCAAAAGTAGCTAAGTTGCCCAAGGGATCCACAATTGAGGGGTGCTATTTCCTCGGAAAAAAACGGGATCCCATCAGGGATCCCGCTGCAGAATCGGCCACACCGCTTAGGCGTCGAAGTAAAGGGCGAACTCGTAGGGGTGAGGCCGCAGATTGATGGGGTTGATCTCGTTGTCGATCTTGTACTCGATATAGGTCTGGATCAGATCCTCAGTAAAGACACCGCCCTCTAGCAAGAAGGCATGATCCTTCTGCAGGTTTTCCAGGGCATCCAGCAGGGATCCAGGCGTGGAAGGGATCTTGGCCAGCTCTTCCGGCTCCAGATCGTAGATATCTTTGTCCAGAGGCTCGCCGGGGTGGATCTTATTCTTGATCCCGTCCAGACCTGCCATCAACATGGCCGAGAAGGCGATGTAGGGATTGCAGGTGGCATCCGGGCAGCGGAACTCCAGACGCTTGGCTTTGGGATTGTTGCCGGTCACGGGAATGCGAATGGCGGCGGAACGGTTGCCCTGGGAGTAAGCCAGGTTCACCGGCGCCTCAAAACCGGGCACCAAGCGCTTGTAGGAGTTGGTGGTGGGGTTGGTGAAGGCCAGGATCGCCGGGGCATGCTTGAGCAGACCACCGATGTAGTAGAGAGCCGTCTCGCTCAGGTTGGCATAGGTGCCTTCGCTATAGAACAAAGGCTGGCCATCCTTCCAGAGGGACTGGTGGGTGTGCATGCCGGTGCCGTTGTCGTTAAACAGGGGCTTGGGCATGAAGGTGACGGTTTTGCCGTGCTTGCGGGCCACATTCCGGATCACGTATTTGTAAACCATCATGTAGTCGGCAGCCGTGATCAGATCGGCGAAGCGATAGCCCAGCTCCCCTTGCCCGCCGGTAGCCACCTCGTGGTGATGCTTCTCGATAGGCACCCCCAGCTTGCCCATGGTCAGCAGCATCTCGGTACGGATGTTTTGATGGGCATCGGTGGGCGGGGCCGGGAAATAGCCCTCTTTGTAGCGAGGCTTGTAGCCCAGGTTGCCGCCTTTCTCCTCGCGGCCCGAGTTCCAGCGACCTTCGATGGAATCCACGAAGTAGTAGGCCGAGTTTTGGGTTTGGTCGAAACGAACATCCTCAAAGATGAAAAACTCTGCCTCCGGCCCGAAGTAGGCGGTATCGGCAATGCCCGTCGATTGCAGATAGGCAACGGCACGGGCGGCAAGGCTGCGGGGACAACGGCTATAAGGCTGGCCGGTGCGCGGCTCAACAATGCTGCAAGTTATGCTGAGGGTGGGCACCTCCAGAAAGGGATCAATCCAAGCCGTCTTGGGATCCGGCACCATGTACATGTCAGACTCGTTGATCGCTTTCCAGCCCCGGATGCTGGATCCGTCAAAGGGGAGCCCCTCGGTGAAGGTTTCTTCTTTAATCATCGAGGTGTGGAAGGAAACATGCTGCCAGGTGCCAAAGATATCCACAAACTTGAGATCCACCATCTGGACGTTGTTGTCCTGGATCATCTGAAGCACTTCTTGGGGCGTGGATGCCATTACTCTCTCCTGATTGGGTTGCGGTTAAGACTGGGGGAACTGTGGCTGAATAAATGGGATCCCAGCAGGTGATCCCCACGCTTCGACCCAGACAGGCCAAAAACGCTCACTCATCCTAGAAAGGCCAACACGGGCATTTTGTAGTTTCTGATACAAAATTGCTTCGAGCCTGGCCTTCTGACCCACTTGCTGGCTATCTCGGACACCGCTTTTTCGCTCATCGGAGTCGCTCCCCTTTCCCTGTTGGTTTTGGTCAATCCAGATGGGGTGTTGGGGATCCAGAACTTGAGCAATGGCCGCCACCCTGCCAACCTCTGGGCAGAAATAACCGGATGGGGCGGGCAAAACCCTGCCCCGGTTGCCTGAGGCGAGCGAAAATTAGGATCAGCAGGCCCCCAGCTCGCCCGGTTTGCCAAAGGGTGTTAAGCTAAAGCGTAGTCGTTATGAGTTTGACTTTTAGTCCTGTTGCAGAAGGAGAGACATCGGATGGCAGAGCAAAATCGGATTGAGAATGTGGTGATCATCGGCTCCGGCCCTGCCGGGTTTACAGCAGCCATTTACGCTGGGCGTGCCAACCTGAAGCCGGTCGTGTTCGAGGGGTTCCAGGCGGGCGGGATCCCTGGCGGGCAACTGATGACCACCACCGAGGTGGAAAACTTTCCGGGCTTTCCCGAAGGCATCACCGGCCCCCAACTGATGAAGAACATGCGAGCCCAAGCGCAGCGGTGGGGGGCGGAACTCTACACTGAAGATGTCACCTTCGTCGATTTAAGCCAGCGGCCTTTTGTCGTCCGTTCTGACGAGCGGGAATTGCGCACCCACAGCCTGATCATCGCCACCGGGGCCACAGCCAAGCGCCTACACCTGCCCGGAGAGGAGACCTATTGGAACCGGGGCATGTCGGCCTGTGCGATCTGCGATGGGGCTATGCCTATGTTCAGAGGGGTGGAACTGGTGGTCATTGGCGGCGGCGATACTGCTTGTGAGGAAGCCACCTACCTGACCAAGTTTGGATCCCATGTGCATATGCTGGTGCGGAGTGACAAAATGCGGGCCAGCAAAGCCATGCAAGATCGTGTCCTCAACAATCCCAAGATTACCGTGCACTGGCACAGCGAAGCGGTGGAAGTGGTGGGGGATGGTCTGCGTCTGACCGGGGTGAAAGTGCGCCACAACCAAACCGGCGAAATCCGCGAGATGCCGGTAGGTGGCCTATTTTATGCCATTGGCCATAAGCCCAACACAGACCTATTTAAAGGGCAACTGGAACTGGATGAAATCGGCTACATCGTCACCCGACCGGGCTCCGTGGCCACTAGTGTGGAAGGGGTCTTTGCCGCTGGAGATGTGCAGGATCACGAGTTTCGTCAGGCCATCACCGCCGCCGGTACCGGCTGTATGGCAGCGATGTTGGCGGAGCGTTGGCTCTCCGAACACGGCTTGGCCCAAGAGTACCATGTCCTTGCCCAGAGTCCTCCTGAACCCAGCCCTGCCGCTGCTTCTGAGGCAGAGTCTGCTGGGGATCCTGCTGTTGAGGAGGCCAGCTTTGAGGAGAATGGACAGGATGACTTAGACTTCAGCAAAACTTGCCATGAAGGGAGCTATGCTCTGCGGCGGCTTTATCACGAAAGCGACCGCCTGCTCATGGTCAAGTACACTGCCCCCACCTGTGGCCCCTGTCATGCCCTCAAGCCGATCTTGAACAAAATCATCGACGAGTTCTCGGACAAGCTGCACGTGGTGGAGATCGACATCGAGAAAGATCCGGAGATTGCAGAGGCAGGGGGGGTGACGGGCACCCCAACGGTGCAGTTTTTCAAAGACAAGGCCCTGGTGGCCCAGTTGGTCGGCGTTAAGCCCAAATCCCAATATCGAGAGGTGATCCAGGCAAATTTGTGTTAGGACATTTTCCCCGTCCTCTTCAACCCCTGGCTTTAAGGGGTGGTCGTGGGTTATGCCTTGGTTTGAGCTATTCCCTCGCCGCCGATCCCTTTCCCAGAACGAGAGGAGGGCTAGGGATAATCCAACGAAGCAGTTTCATTTGGATTGGAAATAACTGGGGTCTGGATGGTCTGCAAAGGCGCCGTGATAGGCGGCCTGCATTGCCGCCAAAGACACCGACAACACGGGATCCCCTTCCGCAGTGGTCAACACCAAGGGATCCTCAGGGGATCCCACCTCTCCCAAAAGCTGCCACTGGCCGGCAAGCTGCGCTTCTAAGTAGGCTTCCCAAGCAGAGCGCTGGGCCGGATCCACAGAAACCAGGATGCGGCTGGATCCCTCGCCAAACAGGGCCTGATCCCAGCGCAAGGATCCAGGAGCCAGGGAGAGGGTTGCGCCGCGGCCTCCGCTCAAGCAGGCTTCTGCCAAAGCCACAGCCAATCCCCCCTCGCTGCAGTCGTGGGCAGAGCGCACCCAGCCCTGGCGGATTCCATGGCAACAGGCAGCTTGCACCCGCTTTTCCAATTCCAGATCCACTGGCGCGGGCCGGCCCGTAACTTGCTGGTGGATGACCGCCAAATACTCGCTGCCCCCCAAGCTGGTGAGGGCCTGGGATCCCAGGAGGTAAATGAGATCCCCTTCTTGCTGCCACCCCTGGCCACAGATGCATTTCAAGTCGGGAATAAGACCCACCATGCCAATGACAGGGGTAGGGTAGATAGCCTGCGATCCCTGGGGGGTGAGGGTCTCGTTGTAGAGAGAAACGTTTCCCCCCGTTACCGGCGTACCGAGGGCACGGCAGGCATCTCCAATCCCCCGACAGGCCAGGGCCAGCTGCCAGTACACCACCGGGTTTTCGGGATTGCCAAAGTTAAGGTTATCGGTAACAGCTAGGGGATCGGCCCCCACACAGGTGAGGTTGCGGGCAGCTTCCGCCACGGCTGCCTTGGCCCCCTCGTAGGGATCCAAATACACCCAGCGGCCATTGCCATCCAGGGTGGCAGCGATGGCCTTGCGGGAAGCTCGCAGGGGCGGCACCTCGCCCACGCCAAACTTTTGGGAACGGATGCGGATAACCGCCGCATCTCCCTGGCCCGGCCAAAGGACGGTGTTGTTTTGCACCTGGTGGTCGTATTGGCGATAGATCCAGGCTTTGCTGGCCAGAGTGGGGCTGGCCAAAAGCTGCAGCAGCACCTCTTTCCATGCCAGCGTTGCCTGAGCGAGGTGGATCCCCTGGCAATCACAAGGGGGTAGAGTGGCGGGATCCCATTGCCACGCTGCCTGCACGTAGGCTGGCGGCTCTGGCAACACCGGACGGACATAGACGGGGGTGTCTTCGGCCAAAGCCCGCGCCGGCACCTGCACCACGCAGGATCCCTGGTGCCAGATCTCCACCAGCGGCTCGGCAATGACTTCCCCGGCCACACTAGCTTGCAAACCCCAGCGGTGGAAGATCTCCATCACCTCCGCCTCGCGGCCTTTTTGCACCACCAGCAGCATCCGCTCCTGGGATTCCGAGAGCAGGTATTCCCAGGCAGCCATGCCGCTTTCCCGCGCCGGCACTCGGTCGAGGTCAAAGCGGATCCCCACCCCTCCCTTGGCGGCCATCTCCGCGGTGGAGCAGGTGATCCCGGCTGCCCCCATATCCTGGGCAGCCACCACAGCTCCTGTGGCAAAGGCCTCCAGACAGGCCTCGATGAGGCACTTGCCCAGGAAGGGATCCCCCACCTGCACTGCCGGCCGATCCTGCTGCGCATCCTCCTTGAGCTCGGCGCTGGCAAAGCTGGCGCCGCGGATCCCATCCCGCCCGGTGGTGGCGCCCACGTACAAGACCGGGTTCTCCACCCCCCGCGCTGCCGATTTCACCACTGCCGGCGTCTCCAGCAGCCCCAGGGCCATGACGTTGACCAGAGGATTGCCCGTGTAGCAGGGATCCACGGCCACCTCGCCGCCTACGGTGGGCACCCCAACACAGTTGCCGTAGTGGGCAATGCCCTCCACCACCCTGGCCATGAGGCGGCGGTTGCGGGGATCTGTTAGCGGCCCAAAGCGCAGCGAGTTAAGCAGGGCAATGGGACGGGCGCCCAGGGTAAAGATATCCCGCAGGATCCCTCCCACGCCGGTAGCTGCCCCCTGGAAGGGCTCCACTGCCGAAGGATGGTTGTGGGACTCGATCTTAAACGCCAGCCAATCCCCCTCCCCCAGATCCACTACGCCGGCATTTTCCCCCGGCCCCACCACTACCCGCTCGCCCGTGGTGGGAAAGTTTTTCAGCAGAGGGCGGGAGTTTTTGTAGCAGCAGTGCTCTGACCACATCACCCCAAACATGGCCAGCTCGTTGGGGTTGGGATCCCGGCCCAGCTGCTGCTGGATCTGTTGATATTCCGCCGGGGAAAGGCCGTGGGCTTTTAAGTCTTCGAGAGTATAGGGCATAGTGCTCCAATTGCCCCTAGCTTAGGTCAACAACCCAGGGCCCAAGAGACGGGCCTGACGCTCTTCCAGTATGCGGCTTAAGGGGGGCCAGCGCTTCAGGTCAGGGTCTTGGACAATAAGCTGCTCTGCCGCCTGGCGGGCCAGCTGCAGCACCTCTTGATCCTCCATGAGACTGGCCAGGGCAAAATCGGGTAGCCCCGACTGGCGGGTGCCCATCACCTCCCCTGGGCCGCGGAAGCGCAGATCCATCTCGGCAATGAAAAACCCGTCGTGGGACTGCTCCAGCACCTTGAGCCGCCGCAGGGCCTCCTCGCTTTTGGATCCTGTCATCAGGATGCAGTAGGCCTGGTCAGATCCCCGCCCTACCCGCCCCCGCAGTTGGTGCAGTTGGGAGAGCCCAAAGCGCTCCGCATGCTCCACCAGCATCACCGAGGCATTGGGCACATCTACCCCCACCTCCACCACCGTGGTAGAGACCAGAATATCCAGCTCCCGCCGGCGAAAGGCCGCAATGACAGCTTCCTTCTCGCTACTGGTCAAGCGCCCGTGCAGCAGGCCCACCCGAAATTGGGGGAAGACCTTTTCCTGCAGACGCTGGTGTTCCTCGATGGCAGATTTGAGATCCAGCTTCTCCGACTCTTCAATCAACGGCAGCACCACGTAGGCCTGCCGCCCTTGGGCAATTTCCCGCTCGATAAGCCGCATCACCTGCAGGCGATCCCCTGGCCGGGCCACCAGGGTGTGCACGGGCTTGCGCCCCGGCGGCAGCTCGTCAATTTGGGTAACATCCAGATCCCCATGCAGGGCCAGGGTGAGGGTGCGGGGGATGGGTGTAGCCGTCATGGTCAGGACATCGGGGTGGTCACCTTTTTGTTGTAGGGCAGCCCGCTGCTCCACGCCAAAGCGGTGCTGCTCGTCGATGACCACCAAGCCCAGGTTGCGAAACTGCACTGCCGGCTGGATGAGAGCATGGGTGCCCACCACCAAGGGCAATTCCCCGGTCTGCAACTGCCGCAGGATCTCCCGGCGCTTAGCAGGGGGCGTGGATCCAGTCAACAGTTCAACGGGCACCTGCAGCTGGCTGAGCCATTCCACCAACTTGCGGTAGTGTTGCTCGGCCAAAACCTCGGTGGGAGCCATGAGGGCCGCCTGCCAACCGGATTGAATGGCTGCCAGCACAGCTGCCACCGCCACCACGGTTTTGCCGGATCCCACATCTCCCTGCAAGAGGCGGTTCATGGGCAAGGGATCCCGCAGATCCGCTAGGATCTCGTCGATGGCCCGCTGCTGGGCAGCGGTAAGCTGAAAGGGCAGGATTTGGTAGAAGCGATCCAACAGCTCCCCTCTAGCCGGCTGGTAACGAGGTATGGCCTGAGCTTGGGCACGATAGCGGTGTCGCCGCTGCAATAGGCTTAGTTGTAGGTAGAAAAACTCATCGAACACCAGCCGCCGCCGGGCCTGGGCCAGCAGCTCTCGGGTCTCAGGAAAGTGGATCTGCTGCAGGGCAACAGGCAAGTCCAAAAGCTGCAACTGCCGCTTGAGATCCGCCGGCAAGGGATCCTCCACCAAGGCCGCCGCCGGCAAAGCCAGTTGCACCGCCTTGCGCACCAGATCGGCGGGGATCCCTTCTGAGAGAGGGTAAACTGGCAAGATCTTGCCCAGCCTGTCCAGCTCCTCGCCCTCTCCCCCCAGCACCTCCAGTTGCGGGTTATCCAGCGTTAGGCCCAACCGGCCCTTTTTGACCAGGCCGCTGGCAGCCACCAGGGCCCCCTTGGGGTATTGCCGCTCCAGGGAAGCTTGCCAACTGCGCTGGGCAAACTGCCGCCCGCTGTAGAAGCGGCTGAGGGTAATTACACCACTTTTGTCGGCAATCTTTAGGTTGAAGATGGTCAGCGAGGGATTCTTAGGGCTGGTAAAGCAACTGCAACTTTTCACCGTCCCTACAAGGGTAACGGTCTCCCCCACCTTGGCTTGGCGGATGAGCACCCGCCGGGAATAGTCCAGGTAGTCGCGGGGGAAGTAGTAGAGGGCATCCCGCACGCTGTGTAGGCCCAGTTGTGCCAGTTTCTCCGCTGACTTGGGACCAATGCCTTTGAGAAACTGCAGCGGCTGCTCCAGGCTGAGGCCGGCGGGGAGAGATGGGGAAATCGTGCTCCGCCCTGCCTCTGGGGGGGTTGTTGCTACGCCTACGGCAGGGAAACCAGAGCGCTGTGGCAACGAGGCTGCAAACGAGCCAGGTTGGTGGGAACTCGGTCGGGACAGCTCTTGCTGACGTCGGACTCGCTCCAGCCAGCGGCGGGTTTCGGCCACCAGGTGCTGGCGTTCGGGCAGCTCCAGCTCGGAATACAGGGTATAGCGGGATCCCAGTTCTTTCCATCGCCGCCGGTCATCTCCATTCAGCACCCAGTCAGAGGGGGGATCCTGTCCGAACACGCTCCCCAAAAATTGGGAGAAGGTCTGCTCTCGCCCCCGCAGGTCGGTAAACCCCACCTCTGCTTCTAGGGAAAGGGCGCGCTGAAGCCGCTGTAGATCCACCTGGCTCAAGTTGCTTGGCTGCCGGGAGTGCTCCTTATCAATCCAACTTTAGCCAACAACGGCAGGACAACCGAAGGAGTGCAGCAGCGCAAGCCACACTTTCCATTCCTTGATAAAGAAAAAAGCCTGCCTTATTACTCCGCAACACTGTCGTGACGGGGCAGGCCGAAGGGATCCAGAGGCACTTTTTGGGAGATGCAGGAGCTTTAGCTGCGGGCCAGGGCGGATCCCAAAAGCAGAGCCATCACTGCCGGCACCAAGGCAATCGCCAGGATGGTGAAAACTTGTGCGTCCGTCATAACCAACTCCCTAACAGTGGAATTGCACAAAAGTCAGCCCCCTCACTCTACCGTAGCTTGAGGGGTAGCCTTGACACCGAGAAGAAAAGCTCAACATTCTTTACAAAGCAGCCCCTGTCCATCTCGGTTGACCCCAAGTATAAAAGCCGGGGCCTGCGCTGCTGGTTCGCGGGTCATGCTACGATGTTGCTCCGCAACGCCGTCGCGACGGCGAAGCAGTTCTTGCCCATTCCTCCTGCGAAGTTCGGTCTTGGCGTCATCATGGTAGCTGCTCCACAAAGTCTGACCACCTCACGGGATAGCTTGGCCATCCTGGCGGAAACGGATCCCGTTGTTTACCGCCTGATCCAGGAAGAGCTCAACCGGCAGCGGGATCACCTGGAGATGATTGCCAGCGAGAACTTCACCTCTCCTGCCGTCTTGGTAGCCCAGGGCTCGGTGCTCACCAACAAGTATGCAGAAGGGCTGCCGGGCAAGCGCTACTACGGCGGCTGCGAGTTTATTGACGAGATTGAACAACTGGCCATTGACCGGGCTAAGCAACTCTTCGGGGCAGCCCACGCCAATGTGCAGCCCCACTCGGGGGCGCAGGCCAATTTCGCTGTTTTCCTGGCCCTGCTGCAGCCAGGAGACACAATTATGGGCATGGATCTTGCCCACGGCGGCCACCTTACCCACGGCTCCCCGGTAAACGTCTCCGGCAAGTGGTTCCGCGTGGTGCACTACGGGGTGCATCCGCAGACGGAGCGGATTGATTTTGACCAAGTGCGGGATCTGGCCCTGCAGCACCGGCCCAAGCTGATCATCTGCGGCTACTCTGCTTATCCGCGGACAATTGACTTTGCCGCTTTCCGCGCCATTGCCGACGAGGTGGGGGCCTATCTTCTGGCCGACATTGCCCACATTGCCGGCTTGGTGGCCACTGGACATCACCCCAACCCCGTGCCCCTCTGCGATGTGGTGACCACCACTACCCACAAGACGCTGCGAGGGCCGCGCGGGGGACTCATTCTCACCCGCGACCCAGAATTGGGCAAAAAGCTGGATAAGGCAGTGTTCCCCGGCAGCCAGGGGGGGCCGCTGGAGCATGTTATTGCTGGCAAGGCGGTGGCCTTTGGAGAAGCCCTGCAGCCCAGCTTTGCCCAGTACTCGGCCCAAGTTATCGCCAATGCCCAAGCCCTGGCGGGATCCCTGCAGCGGCGGGGCATCCGGCTAGTTTCCGGGGGCACAGACAACCACCTGATGCTGCTGGATCTGCGCTCGGTTTCGGCGGTGCTGGAAAAAGTGGGGGCGGCGGATCCGGTGATGACAGGCAAACGGGCGGATCGGCTAATGGACGAGATCCATATCACCGCCAACAAAAACACCATTCCCTTCGACCCACAGCCGCCTTTCGTGGCCAGCGGACTGCGCCTGGGATCCCCGGCCTTGACCACCCGCGGCCTGGGGCCGGTAGAATTTGAAGAAATTGGGGAGATCATCGCCGATTGTCTGTTTCAGCCTGAGGAGCCTGCTGTGTTGGAAGAGTGTCGCCAGCGGGTGGCCCGGCTCTGTCGCCGTTTCCCCCTCTACCCCCATCTGGGCTAACCGTCTGCGTAGCGGGACAGAGTCCTCGATACATCTCTGCGGCTTGCCATGCCCTACTTGGTCGCGTTCCTTGCTGCTGCCTGTGTGGTTCTGTGGGCAACCCCAATGGTGAAGGCAGTCGGGATCCGCAGTGGCCAGTTGGATTTTCCCGATGAGCGCAAGATCCACCGGCAGCCGATGGTACGCCTGGGGGGGGTTTCCATCTTTTTTGGGAACTTGGTGGCCCTGCTGTTGCTCTGGGGAGCCGGAGCTTTTGGGGGCTTGCGCACCGAGCAGGAGTACGAGATTTGGGGGGTGACAATTGGCGGGGTTTTGTTTTTCTCAATCGGCTTGGCGGACGACCTGTTTCACCTGTCGCCCTTTTCCCGCTTGTTGATGCAATTCGGCGTGGCTGCTGCCGCCTGGGGGGTGGGGGTGCGCATTGAGTTCGTCAACCTGCCCGGGAGAGGGATCTGGCCCTTTCCGGTGTGGTTGAGCCTGCTGATTACCTTGCTCTGGCTGGTGGGGATGGCCAACGCCATCAACTTTATGGATGGGCTGGATGGGCTGGCGGCAGGGGTGTCGGGAATCGCGGCGGTGGTGATGCTGATCGTAACCCTGCTGCTGGATCGACCGGCGGCGGCCATGCTGGCGGCGGCCTTGGCGGGGGCTTGCCTGGGGTTTTTGCGCTACAACTTCAACCCGGCGCAGATCTTCATGGGGGATGGAGGGGCCTATTTTTTGGGCTTTACCCTGGCTGGGATTGGGGTGATCGGGGTGGCCAAGGGGGTGACCACGCTGGCAGTAGCCCTGCCTTTCTTTATCCTGGCGGTGCCGATCCTGGATATGTCCACCGTGATCCTCAAACGGCTGGCCAGGGGGAAGTCGCCTTTCCATCCCGACAAAGGCCACCTGCACCACCGTCTGCTCAAAGCTGGCCTATCCCAGCGGCATTCGGTGCTGCTGATCTATGCCATGACCCTTTGGGGGGGATCCCTGGCTTTGGCTTTGGCGGGCTTGCCGGCAGGAGGCACCTACCTGGGGGGAGCCTCGCTGGTGCTGGGGGGGGTGGCCTGGGGGGCTTGGCAACGGCATCGCCAACGGCGACGAGCTTTGCCCTCGGAGGACAGGCCCGAACAGGGATATGTTGCTTCGCGCCATCACGACCAGGAATGTCAAGAAGATTGAGCCGGGCTTGTTCTCCATCGCTCGCCTGCCTAGACTGGAGGCGCTCTATATTTGTTGTTTTTTGTTTTGTTGTTTTTTGTTTAGCTCTGTGTTGCCTCATGCGCCCCACACCTGAGTTGGCAGCTCTCCTGCGCCGCACCGCGGATCGTATCCAATCCCAACACTGGGGCTTCTGGGACTGGGAGTACTGCTGGCGGGACAGCACCCGCTGCAATTGCGGCCTGTTGGTGCGAGAAGCCCTGGGCTGGGATCGGCAGCAACTCAGCCTGCGCATCCACCGAGGCACCTGGCGCTCCATCGCCCAAACCGCCTACCGAACTGTTGCCCTGGCCTTGAGGGATCCCTGGCAACTGGAGGGGCAGTGCGAGGCCACCGGCCTGCGGCTGGGGTATGTGTTCGAGAAAATGGCAGAGCTGGGGTTCGACCAACCGGAAGACTTTGCCGCCCTGGAGGAGCTGAGCGATCCCGTAATTCTGGCCCGCCTGGCGGAAAAAGGTGTGGAGCCAGCACAGCGCGACCAGGCGATCCATGTGGCGCTTTACATGCGGGAACTGGCGGACTGGATTGACGAACAACTGCAGGCGCAGGCTCAGATCAGCCGCTTGAGCCAACCTTTGCCCAAAACACCAGGGATCCTCGTCCAACAGTCGGTGCACCTTACTTGAGGAACTCAGTTGCCTTCCTCTACCATCACCACATGGGCAGGGATCCCAGGGGGAAGAGCCTTGCAGCCGGACAAAAAGGCCAGCTCGATTAAGAAGGCAAATCCCCCCACTTCAGCACCGCTCTGGGCCACCAATTGGGCGGTGGCGGCGGCTGTGCCCCCGGTGGCAATGACATCATCCACGATCAACACCCGCTCTCCGGGGCGCAGGGCGTGGGCGTGGAGTTGGAGCTGGTCTTGGCCGTATTCCAGGCTGTAGGTCTGGCTGAGCACCGGCGGCGGCAGCTTGCCCGGCTTGCGAACCGGGACAAATCCCAAGCCCAGGTGTTGTGCCAAAGCAGCCCCCAAAATGAACCCCCGCGACTCGATGCCGACCACATAATCTAGGGATCCCATGCCGGTGGTGCCGGCGGCCAACTGTTCAATAGCCGCCCGGAAGCCTGCCGGATCCTGCAGCAGGGGGGTCATATCCCGAAAGAGGATGCCGGGTCTGGGAAAATCGGGCACCAAGCGAATGAGGGCTCGCAGATCCATCCTGTTTTCCTCGCTGGCCAGTGGCTTGCTGTTCGCGTTAGCGGGACGGAGTCCTCAAAGGACGCTCCAAGCAACCCATCATACTCGGTTAGCTAATGGGCAGATGGGATCCCTTTTGGTCAGTCTGGCAACGGGGAAGATTTTCTATAATTGGCAAGGCTGGGGGCCGCGGCTCACCTAGTCGCCCATCTGTAAAATCGGAGATCTCTCATGCGCTACTACATGGCCATCGACTCCAATCCCCTGGCAAGTTTGCCGCTGGCTCTGTTTGGGGTGAGTAGCGAGTCGGCCTATGTCGATCTGCTGCAAGACAAGCTCATTGTGCGGGCGGGCAGCCTGTTCAACGAGACGTTCTCCCTGAGCGAGTTGGGACAAGGGGAGCGCTTCCCCTGGCCTTGGTACTACGGACTGGGCGTGCGCACCGATTTTCAGGGGATCGTTGGCCCGGTAACCAGTGCCCAAGGGGTGATCGCCATTCCACTGGTGCAGGAGAAGCCTCTCTTTATTCCCTTGCTGGGGCCGGTAGGGCTGCAACTGCCCTGCAAAAAGCTGGTCTTCAGCCTCAAAGATCCAGATACCTTCCTGGCCAACTTCAACCAGGGTCGCCCAGAGGTCAACGCCGGCCCGAAGAATGTGGTGATTGATTGACGCTCCTCCCGCTAACGCAAGGCAAGTAGCAGGAGATTCCCCCTTCACCGAGTCTTGACCCGATGCCGTGAAGACATCACGCGAAGCACTGCGACGGATCTGGGTAGAACCGCAGGGATCCCTACAGGTTGCCAACGCAGCTCAGGGTGTGGAGAAGACCCAGGGTACCAGCTCCCACCGTCGTCGATGGACAGGATCCCCAAAATGCGCGACGGTGAGTTTATTCTGGTCGTTACGCTGGACGCCAAAGGGATCCCTGATGAGTTCAACCCCGCTGCAGCGCACCCCCTTGTTCCCCCTTCATCAAGCTTTGGGGGCGCGATTTGTCCCTTTTGCCGGCTGGGAAATGCCGCTGCAGTATCGGGGAGTGATAGCAGAACATCGGGCAGTGCGGGAGAGGGTGGGGATATTCGACATTTCCCACATGGGCAAGTTCACCCTCTGGGGGCCGGAGCTGGGATCCCACCTCAGCCGTCTGGTTCCCAGCGATCTGAGCGCCGTTCCTGTGGGATCTGGTCGGTACACCGTCCTGCTCAATCCACTGGGGGGCATTTTGGATGATGTCATCTTCTACCGGCATCCACCGGAGGGTGAGCTGGAGCACTGGAGCGTGATCGTCAATGCAGCCACCCGGCAGAAAGATTGGGATTGGCTCAACCACCACTTCCAAGGGATCCCCGGAGTTAACCTGCAGGATCACTCCGATGCTCAGGTTCTGTTGGCGGTGCAGGGGCCGGCAGCCGAGGAGGTTCTCCAGCCCTTTTTAGAGGGATCCCTGAAGGCTTTGCGCCGGTTTCAGCACGGTCGGTTTGCCACAGCAGCGGGAACCTCGGGAGAGACTATCTTTGTGGCCCGCACCGGCTACACCGGAGAAGATGGCTTTGAAGTTATGCTCAGCCCCGAAGATGGCATCCGCCTTTGGGAGCAACTGATTCAGGCCGGCGTGCAACCCTGTGGGCTGGGCTGCCGCGATACCCTACGTCTGGAGGCCGCGCTCCATCTCTACGGGCAGGACATGGACGAGAGCACCACTCCCTTGGAAGCCGGCTTGGGCTGGTTGGTGAACAACCCAGAAGACTATATCGGCAAGCCCGCCATCGAAAGCCAACGGGAGCAAGGGATCCCTCGCCAACTGGTGGGGTTCCGCATGTTGGAAAGTGTTCCGCACCCCTATCGCGGACGGGCCATCCCCCGCAGCGGCTATGCCATCTACGCTCCCAACTCCCCTGAGCCGATCGGACGGGTAACCAGCGGCACCCATTCTCCCAGTTTGGGCTATGGCATTGGCTTAGGCTATGTCCCCCCGGCTTGGGCCAAGGTGGGATCCCGCCTGGAAATTGAGATTCGGGGGCAACGCCGGCCTGCGGAAGTAGTGAAAAAACCTTTCTATCGTGCTCCGCACCGCTGACGGGAACAGGCGCAGGCTCCGGTTAACCCAGGGGGTTGAGCCGTTTGCCGGTCTTGGGAGTGGAGTATTCCTGCTGCAGCCGCCGCAACTTCCGCAAGGCCCGCCGTTCAATCTGTCGTACTCGCTCCCGCGAAAGACCGATGTGCTCCCCAATTTCCCGCAGCGTTAGACCTCTGGATCCATCCAGCCCATAGCGAGCCACAATGACCTGTCGCTCTCGTTCGCTCAGTTGGCCCACCAGAGCGCGGACTTCCTCTCGATGGGCAACCTGGGTTAGGTGTTCGACAGGGTCGTTGTCTTCATCTGGGATAAAGTGCTGCAGTTCGGTGCCATCTTCATCCCCTACCCCCACATTCAAAGACCGCATCTCTGCCATGTGGCGGGTGATCAGCTCACGGTAGTTATCGCCGATATCCAGAGAATCAAAAACTTCTTCTGCCTGGGGGCGGGATCCCCTTTCGGCAGATAACTCGCGGTAGCGCCGCTTCACCTGGGAGACCTTTTCGTACATGTGGGCCGGCAGACGGATCATCCGCCCCTTGTTTTGGATGCCCCGGTTCACGCTTTGCCGGATCCACCAAGTGGCATAGGTGGAGAACTTGTAGCCACGGGTGGGATCGAACTTTTCCACGGCGCGGGTGAGGCCGATGGTGCCTTCCTGAATCAGATCCAGAAACGGCAAGCCTCGATTGCGATAGCGCTTGGCAATCGACACCACCAAGCGGAGGTTACACTCCACCATTCGTTTCTTGGCTGCTTCCCCCTGCCGCAGGATCTGCTGCAGCTCTGCTAAAGGGATCCCCAACCGCCGGCTCCAATCTTCCACCGACTCGTGGGGCTGCCGCTGTTCTAGGAGCGCCACCATCCGCTGCACCTGGTGAGCCAAACGGAGTTCTTCTTCAGCGGTGAGCAACGAGTAGCGCCCAATCGTCTTCAAGAAACGCCCCACCGCATCTTGCAAGTCAAGACTTTCCGACATATCAAACCCCACACCATAAATTCATGTCCTGTCAGAATCGCCACTTCTCCTGTTGTTGCATCAAGCCGTCTTCCTGTGTGTGAAGCTGACCTTTCTGCAAACAGCACCTTATTCATACCAGCACAAAAGCCCTTTCGTAAAGGCTTTAACTCTAAAAACTTGAGCCAGAATCGAGTGCTTGACTCACTAAATTTATTGAGTCTGGCTCACTAGACTCTATTAGGAGCGTCTAGCTGCCCATTTTGTTGATTAAAAACTCTACTAAAAGGGTGGCCGAGAAATTAACCATTTCATAAGCCTGGATTTAAGGCTTAGGAAAGTTACGAAAGATTGTTCTAAACAATCAACAAGTTTTTGATGCCAAATCAGATTGCTCATAAGCTAAGAAAGCAAATTTTTTCACTCATTTTGTTAGAACTAGAAATGGATATTTCTGTTTGCAGAACTATCGGAAGGGCTTGCTCGGCAGGGAATAGAAAGGTTCATCAGCAGGTTTTTGGAATGCCTTGAGGTGAATTTGGCACGTCATCGCCGACAACCTCAGCCGGAAACAGATGAGGACGGATCCCTGTGGGACGGGTTTTTGCTTCTGCCTCTAAACCTAGTGGAAGTTATCGCCAATACTCGACTTTGGACACTAGATGCAGATCTAAGATTTCTGTATCACCGAACACGCTAGGCGCGGATCCCCGGCATCGGTGCTCTGCACCGCCATCGCCAACGCCGCAGCGCGCACCCACATAACAAGGCAGGTCAGGTCAACCCTGCTCTGAGCAGTCCAGCCGCCATCCAGGCCCAGGTGTGCTGCACTCTTAAGGGAAAAAATGGGAACTCCGTTCCGCTCGCGCGACCCGCTGCGGGATGGTTGACCAAAAAACTGGGTTTAAAGCCCCGCCCTAAGGCCTACGGCCCCGCTGACGCGACTAGGGCGGCTTTGTGCTACGCTGCCTGCGACAGCAGGGTAGTCAGCCGCTTTAAAAGCCCAACAGTCTCACGACCGGATACAGCCTCGATAGGTTTTGTGGTTGTTGTTTGCAACGGTGCCTAGGGGCATAAGGACTCTGTCCCGCTGGCGCGAGAGGGAACCGCCCCGCATTCGCATCAGCGGCGCGGAGCGCTTGGGGGAACGCCTGGGGAGATGAGCACCGCTGCTTTGGAGGGGCAACCCAAGGCGGTAAGTGCTGCCGCAGAACCAGGAACCAGAATCTCCCGCCTTTAGGCAGGGGGTTATGTCAAATTTCTTCCATAACTGCAAGGGGGCTTTATAGTGAGGATCCCAATCTCCATCCGTCAAAGGATTGGATCTGCCATGTCTCACTTCACCACCCTGCAAGTGCAAATCAAAGACGCCGATCTCCTGGAAGAGACCCTGAAGGAATTGGGCTACGCCGTGCAGCGGGATACCAGCCTGCGGGGCTATCTCTGGAACCGCACCCGTGCCGACTTGGTGATCCGTCAGAAAAATGGCTTCGACATCGGGTTTCGCCGCAACGGGGATCACTACGAGCTGGTGGCCGATCTGTGGGGGGCGGGCATCGATCCCAAGACCTTTCTGGAGCCGATCTTGCAGCGCTATGCCCACAAAAGTTTGCTGCGCTCAGCCCGTGAGCAGGGCTATGCCATCGAGGCCGAAGAAGTGCTGGAGGATGGCACCATCCGCGTGGTGGTGGGGCGTTGGGTATAGCTAGGCCCATCGGCATCCGCCCATGGTAGGTAAGCCTCAGCCGGCTGTCAGAACTGGCCAGGGATCCCGGCCCCAACCTTGGGATCTGGTGTTGGGGGGGCAAATGGCAACCGGGAGCGCCCCTGCCCACGCCTTGGTGTTGGGAGGTATCGAGGGGGCGCGGAGACGACTCACCCACAGCGATGAAGCCGTGCGCTTGGCCACCCTGCCCCAGTTGCTGCAGTACGGGTCGGCGGGCCTGGCCGAACTCATTGAAGCCCTCGCCGGCAATAGCTCTTGGGCAGTCCGCTTGGCAGCTTGGCGGCTGTTGTCTCAGCTTGGCCAGCCGGAGGCAGAACGGGCCTGTCGCACCTACAGCCCTTTTCGCCCGGTGGGGGGAGCGCAAGGGGTGATCGTGGCCTATCGGCGGGGGGAGCGGGATTTTGCCTATGCAGACCTGGAGGGAGCCGACCTTCAAGAAGCACGGCTGGGGGGGATCAACCTGTGGGAGGCCAACCTGAGGCGGGCCAACTTGCGCTTTTGCAACTTCAACGGCGCCCGGCTGCGGCAAACGGATTTGCGCCAAGCGGATTTGCAAGGGGCCAAGCTGAGCGGAGCCGACTTACAGGGAGCCGACCTGCGGGGATCCGACCTCAGAGGGGCCAAGGTCAGCGGCACCAGCCTGCGGGGATCCCAGCTTTCGGAAGAGACCCACCTGGAAGAACGGGTGCGCCACATTTGGCAGTTGCAAAACTGGGGGGGACAGGGGCAAGATTTCTCCGGCCAAGACCTGAGCAAAGCCGATCTGCGAGAACTGGTGCTCTGTCAGATCCGGCTGAGGGGAGCGGATCTGAACCGGGCCGATCTGCGCGGATCCAACCTGGAGGGAGCGGACTTGGGGGGAGCCAACCTACAGCGGGCGGACTTGCGGGGGGCCAACTTGCAAAATGCCGACCTGGAAGGGGCCAATCTCAGCGGCGCCGAGCTGCGTCAGGCCCAGTTTCAGGGGGCTAACCTGCGGCGGGCCGATGTCAGCGGGGCCAACCTAACCCAAGCCAACCTGGAAGGAGCTCAGATCGAAGGGTTAAAGCACAGCGGATCCCGGATTGCCGGCCTGATCTTTCCCGACGGCACCCCGATCAAGCCCTGGTGGTGGTAACAGGTGCCTACCGCTCACCCAATGAGCCAAATCCAAAGGAATCCCAAGATCCCCCGGCAATTGGGCAAACCCGGATCACCATAGGAGTAGAGATACCTATGGGGTACAGCTATGGTTCTGGCAGAACAGCTCTCGACAAAACCGCTCACCGCCGACGAGCTTCGCAAAATGGATGCCTACTGGCGGGCCGCCAACTATCTGTCGGTCGGGCAAATCTATTTGATGGACAACCCGCTGCTGCGAGAACCCCTAAAACTGGAACATGTGAAGCCACGCCTGCTGGGGCACTGGGGCACCACACCCGGGTTGAACTTCATCTACGTGCATCTCAACCGCATCATCAAACGGGAAAACCTCAACATCCTCTACATCACCGGCCCCGGCCACGGTGGCCCTGCTCTGGTGGCCAACACCTACTTGGAAGGCACCTACAGCGAGGTGTATCCCAACATCGGCCAAGACGCCGAAGGCATGCGCAAGCTCTTCAAGCAATTCTCCTTCCCCGGCGGCGTGCCCAGCCACGTGGCTCCGGAAACCCCTGGCTCCATCCACGAGGGGGGAGAACTGGGCTATGCCCTGGCCCACGCCTTTGGGGCTGCCTTTGATAACCCCGATCTGCTGGTGGCCTGTGTGGTGGGGGATGGAGAAGCGGAAACCGGCCCCTTGGCCGCTTCCTGGCATTCCAACAAGTTCCTCAACCCCATCCACGACGGAGCAGTGCTGCCGATTCTGCACCTGAACGGCTACAAGATCGCCAATCCCACCGTTTTGGCCCGCCTCAGCCGTGACGAGCTGCAAAATCTGTTTGTGGGCTACGGCTACAAACCCTACTTCGTAGAAGGCTGCGAGCCGGCAGAGATGCACCAGTTGATGGCCGCCACTTTGGACACGGTGATCCACGAGATCCAAGAAATCCAGCAGCATGCCCGCAGCAAAGGGGATCCCACTCGTCCCCAATGGCCGATGATCATCCTGCGCACCCCCAAAGGCTGGACCGGCCCCAAAGAGGTGGACGGCAAAAAGGTGGAAGATTTCTGGCGCTCCCACCAAGTGCCCCTGGCGGATCTGGCCAAAAAACCGGAGCACCTCAAGGCTCTGGAGGACTGGATGCGCAGCTACAAGCCGGAAGAACTCTTCGATGAAAATGGCCGTCTGCTGCCGGAGCTGCAAGAGCTGGCCCCCAAAGGGGAAAAACGCATGGGGGCTTTGCCCCACGCCAACGGCGGCCTGCTGACGCGGGAGCTGAAAATGCCGGATTTCCGTCGCTACGCCGTGCCTGTCCCCCGCCCCGGCACCACCGAAGCCGAAGCCACCCGAGTTCTGGGGCAATTTCTGCGGGATGTGATGAAGCTCAACCCCCACAACTTCCGCCTCTTTGGCCCCGATGAAACCGCTTCCAACCGCTTGGATGCTGTGTTTGAGGCCAGCGACCGCACCTGGGTAGCTCCCATCTACGATTGCGACGAGCACCTCTCCCCAGATGGACGGGTGATGGAGATCCTCAGCGAGCACGTCTGTCAGGGCTGGCTAGAAGGCTACCTGTTGACCGGGCGACACGGGTTCTTTTCCTGTTACGAAGCCTTCATCCACCTGGTGGACTCGATGTTCAACCAACACGCCAAATGGTTGAAAACCACCCGGCACATTCCTTGGCGGCGGCCCATTCCTTCCCTCAACTACCTGCTGACTTCCCATGTGTGGCGGCAGGATCACAACGGCTTCAGCCACCAGGATCCCGGCTTTTTGGATCACGTGGTCAACAAAAAGGCCGAAATCATCCGCGTCTACCTGCCCCCGGATACCAATACTTTGCTCTCGGTGGCCGACCACTGTCTGCGCAGTCGCCACTACGTGAACGTGATCGTGGCAGGCAAACAGCCGGCCCTGCAGTACCTGGATATGGATGCGGCCATCAAGCACTGCACCCAGGGCTTGGGCATCTGGGAATGGGCCAGCAACGATCAGGGTTCAGAGCCGGATGTGGTGATGGCCTGCTGCGGCGATGTGCCGACGATGGAAACCCTGGCGGCGGTGGACTTCCTACGGCAGCACCTGCCGGAGATCAAGATCCGGGTGGTGAATGTGGTGAACTTGATGAAGCTGCAGCCGCCCAGCGAACACCCCCACGGCATCAGCGATGTGGATTACGCCAGCATCTTCACGCCGGACAAGCCCATCGTGTTTGCCTTCCACGGCTATCCCTGGCTGATTCACCGCCTCACCTACCGTCGCCCCAACCACCACAACTTGCACGTGCGCGGCTACAAGGAGGAGGGCACCACCACCACCCCCTTCGACATGTGTGTCCTCAACGAGGTGGATCGCTTCAGCTTGGCCGATGATGTGTTGGATCGGGTGGAGCGCTTCAAGTACGAGCGGGCCCACATCAAGCAGATCATCCAAGACAAGCTGGTGGAGCACAAACACTACATCCGCGAGCATGGAGAAGATCTGCCGGAGGTGCGCAACTGGAAGTGGCCCTACTGAAGGGATCCCCACCAACTATGGCCATTTCAATTCAAACTGGGACACCGCACCCCCACCGAAAACGTTGGTTCCGTCATCGCGTCGTCCCGCAGTCGCGTCGTCGCGTCAGCGTTGCGGAGCAATAATGCATAGAGCTATGGGGCTTTTCTCCGTAGCCTAGGCATCTCACCCTAACCTGAAATCACCATAGCTTTCGCCTCTGAGCTCTGGCAGGATAGAGTTTTCTTGGGCTCTGCCTGCCGGAGTTTTCTGAAGTCTAGAGGTTGAGAGTGTGAGGGGTTCAGAAAGAGTGGATGCGGATACACTTCCCGATCTGGAGGTGGAAGAGACGGAGTGGGGAGGGATGGCGCTCTCGCTGGGGCTGGGTTTGGCCCTCTCGACCCTTGTGATCGGGATCCGCCCCCAGGTGGTCGTTCCTTTTGGATTGAGCGCGTTGGGTTCGGCCCTGCTGGGATCCCTGCTCATCCCTGGGTTGCGGCGCTGGAAGGCGGGGCAAGTGATCCGCCAGGAGGGGCCCCAATCCCACCAGAAAAAAGCAGGCACACCCACCATGGGCGGGATCAGCTTTTTGCCCGTGGGGCTACTGGTGGCCGGGATCTGGAAAGGCCTACGGCCCGCTTACGCGAACGGCTGGGATCCCCATTGGCTGGCCGTCGCGCTGCTCACGCTGGCCTACAGCTTTGTCGGCTGGCTGGACGATTGGCTGGTGATCCGACAGCAATCCAACAAGGGGTTGTCTCCCCAACACAAGCTGTTGCTCCAGGTGGGAGTTGCCCTTGGGTTTTGTGTCTACCTGGCCTGGCAGGGGATCCCGACCAGTCTGACCTTGCCGGGGATAGGCACCCTCTCTCTGGGCTGGCTGTTCTGGCCCTTGGCCCTGTTTGTGTTGGTGGGCACCAATAATGCCGTAAACCTCACCGATGGTATGGACGGCTTGGCGGCAGGGGTGGTGGCCATCCTGCTGATTGGGCTGGGGCTCCTTCACAGGGATCCAGAGCTATCGGTGTTGGCTTTCACCCTGAGCGGTGCCTGCTTGGGGTTCCTGGTTCACAACCACCACCGGGCGCGGCTGTTCATGGGCGATACCGGATCCCTGGGGTTGGGGGGCGCTCTGGCCGGGTTGGCGCTGCTGGGGGATCAGCTCTGGGCCTTGGCCCTAATGGGGGGAGTGCTGGTGGCAGAGGCGCTGTCGGTGATGCTGCAGGTGGGCTATTTCAAATACACCAAACGCAAAACCGGCACAGGCAGACGGCTGTTGCGCATGTCGCCCTTGCACCACCATCTGGAGCTGGGGGGCTGGTCGGAGGTGCAGGTGGTGGGATCCTTCTACGGGGTAACGGCGCTGCTGGTGGGGCTGGGCTGGGCCTGGTGGCACTGGACCGGAATGTGAGTTCGAGCTGGGGATCCACCGGGATTCCAATGGGGGCCTGACCTCAAACGGGTTGTTCGGCGTGGGAAATGGCCACCGGCAGATCGGCCCCCACCCGCTAAGTCCCGGGATCCCTTCTGTTGTGAGGAAAACGCAAAGATTACTGACCGATGTTTGTTCCCTGTCAAATTTCCAACTGAATCTTTTACATTCACCGTTGCAGATCGGGGATCGCTGTAACGTATGGATATGAACTTAAGTTAACATTGCCTTCCCCTGTAACCCAGTTGGAGGCCTCTAATAAGGAGTGTAATCTCATGATGCCGAGTGGCTCCAAAAATTCCGATAGGCCAGCGGCACAGTCAGGGCACAGCGATTCGGTCTCCGACCCGCCGATGCAAGCGGCTCCTTCTCCGGCAGGTGCTGCTGAGCTTTCCTCTGCGCGGCCGTACGTGGTGTTGCACGGCCATTTTTATCAGCCGCCTCGGGAGGATCCCTGCCTCAACCGCATTCAGCGACAGCCGAGCGCCAGCCCCTTTCACGACTGGAACGAACGCATTTGGGCGGAATGTTACCGCCCCAACGCCTTTGCCCGCGTTCTGGACGACCAGGGACGGGTGGTGCGCATTGTCAACAACTATGAATTCTTGAGCTTTAACTTCGGCCCTACTCTCCTCTCTTGGCTAGAGGAGCATGACATTGAAGTTTACCAACGCATTTTGGCCGGCGACCGTCTCAGCGCTGAGCGGCTGGAGGGTCATGGCAATGCCATCGCCCAAGTCTACAACCACGTCATCCTGCCCCTGGCCACCGAGCGAGACAAGTACACCCAGATCCGCTGGGGAATTGCCGATTTCCAACACCGCTTCGGGCGCCATCCCCAGGGCATGTGGCTGGCCGAAACCGCTATCGATGCAGCAACGGTCACGGCCTTGGTCGAATGTGGGATCCGCTTCGTCATTTTGGCCCCCAGCCAAGCGCAGCGCATTCGCCCCTTGGGACAAACGGAGTGGATCGACGTTAGCCAAGGCCAGATCGATCCCCGTCGGCCCTACCGCTGCTTTACCCCCGATCGGGAGGGGTACTTGGATATTTTCTTTTTCGATGGCCCCATTTCCCGTGACTTGGGCTTTGGGGATATCGTCTACAGCACTCACTCTCTGGCGGAGCGGATCCGTTCCGCTCTGCGCCCGGACAAAGAGGGGGAAGCCTATCTGATCAACTGTGCCACCGATGGCGAGACTTTTGGCCACCACAAGCGGGGTGTAGAACGCACGCTGGCCTATGCCTTTTGCGAGGAATTTCCCCGCCGGGGCTGGCAGGTGGGCAACTACAGCCATTTTCTCAGCCAACATCCCCCCACTTGGGAGGTGCAACTGAAACCGGTCACCGCCTGGAGCTGCGCCCACGGGGTAGGACGGTGGTCGCGAGACTGTGGCTGCGGAGCGGTGGGAGGGTGGCACCAACGCTGGCGGCAACCGCTGCGGGAGGCCCTCAACTGGCTGCGGGATCAGCTGGCCGAGATCTACGAGACGGAGGCCAGAGCCTACCTGCGGGATCCCTGGCTGGCGCGGGATCGTTACATCGAGGTGATTTTGGATCGGGAGCGCTGCGATGCCTTTTTGCAGGAGCACCAGAGCCACCGCCTCACCGCCGAAGATCGGGTGCAAGTGCTGCGCCTGTTGGAGATGCAGCGCTACAGCCAGTTGATGTTCACCAGTTGTGGCTGGTTTTTCGAGGAGCTATCCCGTCCTGAAGGGGTGCAGATCCTGCGTTACGCGGCACGGGCTATCCAGTTGGCAGCAGCAGTGGCGGATGTCAACCTAGAAGAGGAGTTTTTGCAGCGCCTGAGCAAGGCCCCCAGCAACCTCGACCTCTACAGAGACGGCAAGGGGGTCTATTGCGCCTTGGTGCGCCCCAGCTTGATCAGCCCGCAACGGCTGGTGGCTCAGCACGCCATGTTTTCCCTGTTTAACGGGATCCCCCGTTCCCAGGGATATGTGCTGGATCAAGTGGATCAAGATCGCCTGACGATAGGAGGATCGACGCTGGCCATCGGGCGGGTGAAGCTCTCCTTTCCCACCACCCGCGAAGAGCACGACCTGATCTACGCCATGCTCCATCTCGGCGGCTGGGACTTTCAATGTGGCGTCAAGCCGTTTGCCGGGCGGCGCATCTACGAGCAGATAAAAGCGCGGCTGCTGGCCGGATCCCACAGTCGGATCCAGATGATCCTGATCCTGCAAGATCTGTTTGGGCCGGAAACCTTCGACCTGAACGCCCTCGACGACGAAGATCGGCAGCAGATGATGCGCTGGCTCACCCAAGATACCCTAGACCGCCTGGCCCAGCTCTACCGCCAAACCTACCTGGACAATTACGGGGTCTTGATGGCCTTTCGGGCCGACGGCCTGCCGATCCCGGAAGAGTTGTTGGCCGCCGCTCAGATCACCCTCAACCAACGCCTGTTGACCAGTTTGCGGGCGATGGAAATGGAAGAGGGCAAGCGGGATCATCTGCTGGAATTGCGGGCAATCGTGCGTGAGGCCGAGCAGTTGGGATGCCAGTTGCGGCGGGAAGAGGCAGCCCGTGTTCTGGATCGGCTCCTGCAGCGAGGGATGTGGCACCTTGCCCATGCTTTTGAGCCGGAGACCTTCAGCGAACAGCTCTACAACCTGGAAGAATGGCTGCAATTGGCCGCAGACCTGCGCCTGCCCATCAACCTGGATCGCCTACAAGAGCTCTACCTGACGGCGCTGGAGCGTCAAGTTGGCCCGCGTTGCCCGGCTTGGCCCCAAGAAGATTGCCGAGACATTTCCGCCGAAAACCTGCACCGCCTCTTACAGATTGGGCAGCGAATTCGGGTCAACGTCAATGCCTGGCTGCGTCACCTACACCCCCAAAATTAAACCCCCAAGATTAAGTTGAGAGCTCAGTGAACTTTAAAGCCATCGGGATGACAGGATTCGAACCTGCGACCCCTTCGTCCCGAACGAAGTGCGCTACCAAGCTGCGCTACATCCCGACTGACGGGCCCCTCTAACCGCCCGCCGAAGCTCAACAAGTATAGCACGCCGGCTACGAACAATGATGACAAGGGATCCCCGGCAGAGAAGGGGATCCGATCTGCGCTAAGCTGCAAAAAATCCCCCCTCTCGTCAGCCCAAGTATGAGTCAGTCTAAGGGTTTCCGCAAATCCAAGCCTGAGAAAAAACCGGCCAGCTCCAACACTGCCAAGCGCAAGGAAGCCGCCAAACGGTACGACGAGCTGAAAGCCAAGGGGATGCCGGAGTTCAACATCTTTGCCCGCCGTCGCCAGCCCGCGCCTGGCCAGCCCAACCCTTGGCTGCCGGTGGGATCCCTAGCAGTGGGGCGTTCCAGCGCCATTCACCAGGCCATTTTCCAAAACGAGGAAGAACTCAAAAAAGCAGCCGTCAGGCTGTTTCCCCGTCTCGGCAAGGTGAAAGATGACCTGGAGTTTGGGTTTCGCCTCAAGGACAAGGACTTCCAAGACGAGCCGATCCAGGTGGCGATCCGTCCCCAGCCTTCACCCCTTCAAGTCTGGATGGCCAAAATCCGAGGTTGGTTGGGCCTCTCCGGCAAAGGAACCTCCAAAAAAGCTTAGACCGCCGCAAAGGCCCTGGGCAGCCAGCCCAAAATCAGAGGGTTGACCACCTCTGGGCGCTCGTCGTGGGGGCAATGGCCTGTATCGGGGATGGGGAGAAACTGGTAGTCGATCCCTTGCACATGGTTTTGAAAGCCGCGGCCCCGTTGAATGGGTGTCCAGGGATCCCCCTCTCCCCAGAGCACCAACAGCGGGCAGCGCACCTGAGGCAATAGGGCTTCAGGAGTTGGGCCAGGGGGAGCGGTGAGAATCGAGGCAAACACCTGCTGAGCGCCCACATCACAGGAAGGGGCATAGAGAATCTCCACCAGCTCATCCGTAATGGCGGCGGGGTTGCGGTACACCTGCTCCAGAGTTGCGCGAATACGCTGCCGCTGCCGCACCCGATCGAACAAAAACGGCCCCGTCACCGGAGAAGCCGCCAGAGCGGTGAAAACACTCATGAAAAGGCGGAAAATCGGGCTGAGCTCATGGGAGCGATGGTTCAACCCCCCGGCGCAGTTGAGCAACACTGCTCCTGCCGTTAACTGGGGATGCCGGGCGGCCATGATCAAGCTGAGCAAGGCACCAATGGAATTGCCGATAAACACAGCAGGCTGCTGAATGTGCTGCTGCCAAAAATCCACCAGCAACTCCGCCCAGAGATCCAAGGTGTAGGGGAGAGCAGGCTTGGCCGAGCCGCCAAACCCCAGCAAATCCAGGGCATAGACCCGGTATCCTGCCCCAGCTATCACGGGGATGTTGTGCCGCCAATGGCCGATGGAAGCCCCAAATCCATGCACCAAGACCAGCGGGGATCCGGATCCCTGCACCACATAGCGAATGGCATGTCCGCGCCAGCTCCAGACTTGGGGAGCAAAAGGAGCAATGGCATCAACCGCAGAACCGGCAGAAGAAGCAGTCAGCACAGCCTGAAAACAGACCCAGTTAAAGATGTAGGTAGAAACTCAGAGCCATCCCTGTTCATCATAGCTTCGGAATGCCTTTGTCTCCCGTCTCTACTGCCCTGCCTGCTGCTGCAGTTGCGGGTTCAGGTGCCGCCGAGGTGGGGTTGGGCCGGTCAACATGGGACGAAAGCATGCTGGACTTCTTGGGATCCCCGCCCTTGGCTGGATGGCATAGCACCCGGGGTCAGCTTTCGACCTCATTTCGACCTCATTATTCATTTCGACCTCATTATTTTGTAGATTTTGTAGCTCGGCTGGGTTGAGCAGAAAGAGCGCTGGGAAGCGCAACCCGTCCAAGGAGGTCGGAGCCGGAAGCCAGTTGGACAGGTTAAGGTGAAGAGACTGTTAAGATTCTTATGGTTTTGCTGTTGCCAAGGCAACACCGCACCAACTAACATCTCGCTACACTGCGACCGCTCATGATTCATCCTCTGCTGCAACGGCTGCACCAATCCACCCTGACCCCGCTGCGGGATATCCACTGGACGCCGGAATTGTTCGGAATCCTCTTGGTGTACTTTGTGCAGGGGGCGGTGGGGCTGGCACGGCTGGCCACCAGCTTTTACCTGAAGGATAGCTTGGGCCTCAGCCCGTCTCAGGTGGCGGCGTTGATGGGCGTTGCCATGAGCCCCTGGATCCTCAAGCCCCTCTACGGCCTGCTGTCGGATACCGTACCGGTGGCGGGCTATCGGCGTCGTCCCTACCTCTTGTTGTCAGGGCTTCTGGGGTGTGGGGCTTGGCTGGGGATGGCCCTGTGGGCACCGACAGCTGGTCTGGCCACCCTGTGGATGGTTTTGGGATCCCTGGCGGTGGCGGTGGGGGATGTGATCGTGGATTCGCTGGTGGTGGAGCGGGTACACGGCAGTGACTGGGCGGGGACGGGCACGCTGCAATCTTTGACTTGGGGGGCAACGGCCTTGGGATCCCTGCTCACCGCCTATTTGGGAGGAGCGCTCTTGGCCCATTATCCGCCGCAGGTGGTGTTTGGCCTGACAGCCTTGTTGCCGTTGTTCATCGCTCTGGCAGCTTGGGTTATTGCCGATCAACCGGTGGTGTTGTCTCAGGGCTGGGATCCCTTGCAACAACAGGTGGGGCAGGTGTGGCGGGCGCTGCGGCAACCCAGCATTTTGCTGCCGGTGCTGTTTGTGTTCGTTTGGCAGGCCACTCCCAGCGCCGATGCGGCTCTTTTTTACTTTGTCACCAACGATCTCGGCTTTGGGCCGGAATTTTTGGGTCAGGTGCGCTTGGTTACCAGCATCGCCAGTTTGCTGGGGGTAGGGATCTTCCAAGTGTACCTGCGGCGGCTCCCACTGCGGCCCCTGTTCGGCTGGATGACGGTGATCTCGGCGGCGTTGGGCCTGACCAGCCTTATCTTGGTCTATCACCTCAACCGGGATTGGGGCATCGACGATCATTGGTTTAGCTTGGGGGACAGCCTGGTGCTGACGGTGGCAGGACAAATTGCCTTTATGCCAGTGCTGGTCTTGGCCGCCCGCCTCTGCCCCCCTGGGATCGAGGCCACCCTCTTTGCTCTGCTGATGTCGGCCTTTAATTTGGCGGGGTTTCTCTCCCAAGAGCTGGGATCCCTGCTGATGCATGGGCTGGGGGTAACGGAGACCGATTTCAGCCGGCTGGGGCTGCTGCTGATCCTGACCAACCTTTCCACCCTCTTGCCCCTGCCGTTTTTGGGCTGGCTGCCGGAAGAGAGCATGACCCTTGGCGGAGCAGAACTGGAGGCGGAAGCCCATGCCTCTCTGGAATCCTTTTTGCGGGATGTGCGGGCAGAAGAGGCGGAGACAGCCTTGGCGATGGAAGGGGTTTCTCTGGCCGAAACCGACCCGACCTAAAGACTCTGTCTGGCTTTGGGAAAGGCATACAGCCTCGGTATCCAGCCGCTAAGATGGAGGGATGAGCTGGGTAGCCCCCACAACTCACCCGGATCTTTCACTTCAGGAGGGGACCGTGCTTCATCGTAGGATCTATCAACTCAGCCGCGAAGGCAAGGATGTGTGGATCTATCTGCGCGATCAGGGACGCTGGCTGGAACGAGCCAAGATCCTCGATATCGAAGGGGACACCATCCTGGTTCGCTACGAGACCGAAGACGAGGAGGAGATCTGCTCCTGGGAGGAGATGATTCGCCTGGAAAGCATTGGGGCTGTTGCTCAGCGCCTTTCCACCATCCCCAAGGGGATGCTTAGCGCGTCAGATTTGCTCACCTCAGAAGATTGCCCCCCGGCTGAATTGCTGCATCCGCCGCTATTGCCTACGGAAGGAGAAGATCATCTCAGCAGCGAGCGTCTCGTAGAAGATTACTACCTGGATCGGGAGACCCCTGCCGAGCTGCCGGTGCGCTCGAGTGGGGAAGATCTCAAACGGGTGGATCGTGCCCGGCACGATGCTGAAGGCACAGACTAAGTTCTCCGTTTGCCGGATCTCGTCGGTCGCGCAAGCGGCGCAGAAGAGTGCTTAACATCTTCAGATTCAGGAGGTGGATGGAGCAACCACGGCCAGGAAAGTCCTCTAGAGTTCGCCTTGGCAGATGAAGGGATCCCAAGGGCGGGATCTAACTCACCAGGCTCCCCGTTGTGCAGGGTTGGATGGTCAATGGGCCGTAGAACTCCTCTTGGCACAGCTCTACCTGAGAGCGGGCAGCCATCAGCAGCAATGACCAGAAGATTTGAATGGGGTGAAGAGCCCCGCTGCCGGCGTTTTGATAGCTTTTTCGGCAAAAGTGTTGCTGGAGATCGGCAAAGCTGATCTGGGTCAGACCCTGCTGCCAAAGTTGAGCCAGCAGAGATTCCAGCTCGGCGGTGGTTTCCAAAAGGTTTTCTGGGTGGGCTAGCTGAGTGATGGCCGACAGCGCTTGCTGGCGAGAAATCCGCTGGGCCAGCGGCTTTGGGGCAGCTTCGGGCGGTTGTTCCAGCAAGGTTTCCAGCTCTTGCAGGTGGGCGATGAGTTCTTTGAGGGTGACAGGCCGGGTACGTTGGAGACGTGGCGCTGCCCTGGGTTGCAACACGCGATCCAAGTGCGCCAAAGACCAGCTTGGCCAGGGATCCCCTTCCACCTCCACCGGGCTGGGCTCACTTTCTTCTGCTTCCGGTTCTGCCAAAGCCATCGCCTTGAGGTAGACCAACATAGCCGCATGGAGCAGGGCTTGTCCCGACTCAGACAGGTCATGGCTGCTGCCGGTGGGGGCCATGCGGGCCAGAAAGCGATCGATAACCTCAATGACCTGCACGTCCCAGGGGTCGATCTCACCCCGTTCTGCCAAATCAATGAGCAGAGCAATTGCCTCTTCGGTCGGTGAGTAGGCCATAGCGCCCCACAGCTCCCTGACCCTTACTGTAGCCCTCAGGCCGGATCCCGGCTATCTCTAGCCATCTCCCATGCCGATCCGAATCCTCTGGCTCAATCGCTGACGTGGTAATATAGAGATCCTGCTCTAGTCGATAGCTGCTAGAGTGGTATCTGCGGGCGGTTAGCACAGTGGTAGCGCACTTCCTTCACACGGAAGGGGTCACAAGTTCGAATCTTGTACCGCCCATACCCGCAAACCTGCTCCTGCAGCGAGCTTCAACAGTCCAAGTCCTTCTCCTGGAGGAGAGATACAGGCGGCTAGAAACGACTTTTTCCGCCCCGGGGTCTCCCTGGAGCTCACCCTAGGGAGGGGGCCAATGGCTATTGAGAACAACAACGGGCAAATCCACCTGGCCTTCCAGCATCTTGGCTGCCGGGCCGGTGGAGAAGGGAGAGAATGGTAGCCTAGTAAGGGATAGGGTTGAGGCCATGCAAGGAGTCCGTCCTGCTGACGTGCTTAGAAACATCCGCTCCATACTTCTGGGCCTGTGGATCTTGATCCTGCTCATTCTCCTCACCCAAAACTGGGGATCCCCGGCAAGGGTTGTGGTGGGTGGGCAATCGGGATCCCCGATTCCTTTGTCGTTGGTGCTGTTGGCCTCCTATGGAGCAGGGATGGGGCTGGGATTTTTGTATGTAGGCTCTTGGCGGCTGCACGACCGGGTGTTCCAGCGACAGGCAATCCGTAAGTTAACTCAGTTGAGCGACCGAGTTCGCTTTTTGGAAGCCCAGCTGATTCCCCCCGACCACTATTTGCCTCAAGATCTGCCAGAGCCAGAATATGCTCCGGATCCCTACGCAGGCCGATACTCCTATTCCAACATCCCGCCGGAACGCATTCGGGAGGAGGAGGTCGGCAATGCTTCTGCTCCCAACTGGCGCTCTGACGAGGAGGAAGAATGGGACTCTTAAACTGGTGGAAATCTTCTTCTGCGGCTTCCTTGCCTGAGCCCGCTCCCCGACCTGAGCCGCAGGGACAAAATCACTACCTGTTGATCGTCTTGGACAGTTGCCGCTTCGACAGCCTGCTGGCCGCCAACCCCAAGCATCTGCTCAAGCTGGGATCCCTGGAAAAGCGCTGGAGCTATGCTTCCTGGACGGCTCCTGCCCATTACAACCTGCTCATGGGCCTGCTGCCCCACACCAGCCCTACCCAAGTTTTTGCTTCCGAGCACTACAAGCAGGATTATCTGCGCTACAACGAGCGGCTCGGCACCCGGCAACCCATTGAGTTCAAGCATCTGCTGCCCCATCTCTACTTGCCGACGCTGCTGAAGCATCAACTGGGCTACACCACCCACGCCATGGTCTCTTTGCCTGTGCTCAACCCCAGCACCCTGCTGAATCGCGATTTCGATTCCTACCGCCTCATGCCCCAGCACAACGATATGGCGGCCATGGTGGAACAGTTGCACTTCGAGCCGGATCGCCCCAGCTTTTACCTGTTGAATGTGGGCGAAACTCACTATCCCTACGCACTGCCCGATGAGGATCCCAGCTTGTGGCCTCGTATTTCCGGGGTCAATGGGGTGTTGAAGCGCCTGGATGAGGGAGGAGAAGCAGGGATCCCCTTTTTCGATTCGGCCCAGTTGGAAGAGCTACGGCAGCGACAGATCCAAGCGGTGCGCTACCTGGATGGGATCTTTGAACAGCTGTTCGACCTGGTTCCCAAAAACACCTACATCACGGTTACAGCCGATCACGGCGAACTGTTTGGGGAGGGAGGCTACTTCGGCCACGGCCCTATCCACCACGAAAAAGTGCTGGAGGTGCCTTTTATCGAGGGCAAGATTCGCTAGGATGAGGCCCTCACCCCCAGCCCCTCTCCCTGAGGACAAGGGTGGCCATCGATAGCCCAGCAACTGGGCTTACCAGGATTGAGCCTCTGTTTGCCTGCCGGTTAACGCGATCGCCTGAATCGCATGGGCAGAGCCTCTTCCCTTTTGGAGCAGCTAGATCTGCTGGGTCTCCGGCTTGGGCAGGGTAGGATCCCGGCGGGGTTCGCCGTTGGCGCTACTCGGACGGAGCCCTTGCGGGGATCCTTTTACACCGGAACCCAACCCATCTTCGGCGGCCAGGTCGGCAGAGCGGGCGATCTCGTAAAGGCTTTTCACCACACTGCTGAGGGGAATGGCGACGATCACGCCCAGGATGCCCCCCAGTTGCGCCCCCACCAACAGGGCAATCAAGATCCACACTGGATTTAGCCCGATCAGCTCTCCCATCAGGCGGGGGGCGATGACCCGATCCTTCACCTGCTGCACGATCAGGGAAACCAGCACCACTTTAAGGCTGAGCCAAATGTCCTGAAAGGCCAGCAACACCGCCGCCGCCCCAATGCCAATCACCCCCCCCACCAGGGGGATGACCTCCAGCAGGCCGATCAGCAGGCCAAACAGGAGCCCGAAAGGTACCCGCAAAAACCCAAAAACCGGCACCAGCATCAGGGCCATGATGAACCCCAACACCAACTGGCTGATGAGGAAGTTCTGAAAGCTGAGGGCTAGGGCTTCGCCAATGCGCGGCCCCCAAGGTTTGGGGAAGAGGCTGAGCAACCCCTGCCAGAACTGGCCCCCGTAGAGCAGCATGTAGAGGGCCAACACCAGCACCAGCACCAAGTCGATCACCTGGTTGAACGTACCCAGAAGGAGATCCAGGGATTGGCCGGCAATTTTCTCGGCGCTGGCCTGCAGGCGGTTGAGAAGGGTATTGACCAGCTCCGTCTGGCCAAGGTTGATGTTGCGCTCGGCGGCCCAAAGGCTAATCTGGTCGAGCCAATTTTGTAAGGTGTCCACCCACTCTGGGATCCGCGCCCCCAGCTGCACCACTTGCTTGGCCAAGACCGGCACCACGGCGATCCCCACCAAGACCAGCAGCACCACCGAGAGAGCAAAGACCAGGGTGACCGCCAAACCTCGACTGACCCGATAGCGCCGCAGCACCTGCACCGGGTAGTTGAGCAAAAAGGCCAGCACCGCCGCTGTCAGGATGGTGGTGAGCAAATGCCCAAACAGCCGACCCACCTGTATGGCCAGCCAGCCGCTGATGACGATCAAGATCCAGGTGAGCAGCAACCGCTGCAAGGGTGAGAAGCGATTCATGCCGGAGCCATCCCCAAGGGATCCCAAAGCGCTTAAAAACCCAGGATGCTATACCCACTATCCACGTAGATCACCTGGCCGGTAATGCCACTGGCCAGATCGCTGGCCAGAAAAGCCGCCACATTGCCCACCTCTAGCTGAGTGATATTGCGCCGCAGGGGGGCTTTCTCCTCCACAGCATGCAGCATGGCATGAAAATCCGAAATGGCCGCAGAGGCCAAGGTGCGGATCGGGCCGGCAGAAATGGCGTTCACCCGGATCCCGGCAGGACCCAGCTCGGCAGCCAAGTAGCGGACACAGGTTTCCAGGCCCGCTTTGGTGACTGCTGCCATGTTGTAATTGGGCACCACCCGCACTCCTCCCAAGTAGGTCAAGGTGAGGATGCTGCTGCCAGATCTCAGCAGGGGCTTAGCAGCCCGGCACAGGGCGATGAGAGAGTAGGTGCTCACGTCCATGGCCAGGGCAAACCCCTCCCGCGAGATATCGCTGAAGTTGCCGCTCAGCTCCTCTTTTTTGACATAGGCCAGGCAGTGAACCAGAATATCGACCTGACCCCATTTTTCGGTTACCCCCTGAAACAGATCGCTGATCTGCTGATCGCTTTGCACGTCGCAGGGGAGGAGAAAATCTGGCTGCAAGGGATCCGTGAGTTGCTGAACTTTGGTTTTGAAGCGATCCCGCTCGTCCGGCAGATAGGTAACCCCTAGGCTGGCCCCCGCTTTGTGCAGTTGCTGAGCAATGCCCCAGGCAATGGAGCGCTCGTTGGCAATGCCGGTTACCAAGGCTTTCTTTCCCGTCAGCTGTAGCATGGCAAAAAAAGTAGGGGTGTATTCCTTTCTATCCTCCCACAGGTGGGAGCTGGGGCTGGGAGAAGGGATCCCAGGCACTCCTGAACTCCCGTTAAAAAGGCCCGGCTTCCACAATGAAAGTCCTTTTGGTTGAAAAGGAATATTGTCTGCTGGATCTCCGCAGCCCTGTTACCCGTGCCGAAATCATCGAGCACCCGTGGTCGTTGGAAGATACCTCCCTCAACCGGGCTGATAGGTGGAAGCAACGTGCAGTTCCTTGAGCTGCTTCGCCTCAACGCTGGAAGGAGCGCCGGTGAGCAAACATCGCGCCTGCTGGGTTTTGGGAAAGGCGATGACATCCCGGATGGAATCTTCCCCGGCCAGCAACATCACCAGCCGATCCAGGCCGTAGGCAATGCCGCCGTGGGGCGGGGTGCCATACTCAAAGGCTTCCAACAAAAAGCCAAACTTGTCCCGCGCCTGTTCGGGGGTGAGGCCAATCGCTTGAAAAACCTGCTCCTGAATTTCCCGCTGGTAAATCCGCAGGGATCCCCCTCCTACTTCCACGCCGTTCCACACCAGGTCATAAGCCTGGGCCCGCGCCGTTTTCAGGTCGGCCAAGTCGTCGGGGTGGGGGGCGGTAAAGGGGTGGTGCAGGGCTTCCAGGCGATTTTCTTCGGCGTTGAACTCAAACATGGGAAAGTCGGTGATCCAGAGGAGATTCAAGGCGTTCTCTGGGATCAAACCCAGCTCCTGGCCCAGGTGCAGCCGCAGCCGGCCCAAAGACTCGTTCACCACTGCCGCCGGCCCTGCCCCAAACAGCAACAGATCCCCTGGCTTGGCCTGGGTGAGATCCAGCAACCGCTTCTCCTGCTCGGGGCTCAAGCTCTCTTTCAGGGCGCCGATGGTATCGAGGCTGTCGGGCCGCACCCGGATAAAGGCCAAGCCGCCCGCCCCATACTGGGTGACCAGCTTGAACAGATCCCCGCCTGGTTTGATGCGGGTGTTGGAGATCTTTTCATCGCCGCCGGGCACTGGCAGGATTTTGATCAAACCGCCCTCAGCCAGCACTTTGGCGAAGACTTTGAATCGGGATCCCTGAAACACCTCCGAAACATCCACCAACTCCATCCCAAAGCGGGTGTCAGGCTTGTCGGAGCCGTAGCGGGCCATGGCCTCGGCATAGGTCAGGCGCGGGAAGGGACGGGGCAGGTGGATCCCTTTGACAGTTTTGAAGATATGGCAGATCAGTCGCTCGTTGAGCTCCAGGATCCCTTCTTGATCCATGAAGCTCATCTCCATGTCCAACTGGGTGAACTCCGGCTGCCGATCCGCCCGCAGATCCTCATCCCGAAAGCAGCGGGCGATCTGGTAGTAGCGATCCACGCCAGCCACCATCAGCAGCTGCTTAAAGAGCTGGGGCGACTGCGGCAGGGCAAACCACTCGCCGGGGTTGACGCGGCTGGGCACCAGGTAGTCTCTGGCCCCTTCTGGGGTGGAGCGGGTGAGAATGGGAGTCTCCACCTCGACAAAGCCCTCCTCGTCTTCTAGGAAACGGCGGATGGCCTGGATGACCCGGTGGCGCAGTTGCAGGTTACGGGACATGCGCTCCCGCCGCAAATCCAGGTAGCGATAGCGCAGGCGGATCTCTTCTCGCACTTCCTCTGCTTCTTCTCCCGAGACGCTGAAGGGGAGCTGCTTGCCGACTGGACTGAGCACTTCCAACTGTTCGGCGTAGATCTCGACCTCGCCGGTGGCCAGGCGAGGGTTGAAGGAGTCGGGGGGCCGTTGCTGGACAGTTCCCGTTACCCGCACCACATATTCGTTGCGCACTTCCCCCGCCAGTGGATATGACTGCGGAGTTTTCTGCGGATCCGCCACCAGTTGCACAATGCCAGAGCGATCCCGCAAATCCAGAAAGATCACCCCCCCGTGGTCGCGGCGGCGGTCGATCCAGCCGTAGAGGGTGACGGTCTGGCCAATGTGGGCCGGGCGGACTTCGCCACAGTAGAGGGTGCGGGCCGGGCGATGGATGGCAGCAGGCATGGAAGAGGTGAGAGAACAAGGGTCTGAGCCCCTATCATACAAAACTCAGACCTCCTGCCTCGACTCAGCTTCTCAAGAGCATTCAGGGGATCCGCCCAGGGCTACCACAATCGTGCAGGTGTTGTGGCGCATCATGGCAACGTAAGTTTCGGCGCCGCTGCCTGGCTCCCCCAAAGAGTCCGAGTACAGTTTCTGTTCGGCTACCTTGACCCCGGCTTCGGTGGCCACCGTTTGGATCAGGGCCGGGTTGAGGGTGGTCTCGGCAAAGACAGCCGGCACCTGTAGAGCGCGGATCTCGGCCACCAACCGGGCCACAGTCTGGGCGCTGGGCTGTTCTTCGGTGCTGATCCCCAGCAGGGATCCCCCCATTTTTAGACCGTAGGCTTGGGTGTAGTAGGCAAAGGCATCGTGGGTGGTCACCAAAACCCGGTTGGGAGGGGGGATGGTCTGAATTTGCTCCCCAATCCAGGCATGAAGCTCCTCCAGCTCTGCTCGATAGGCAGCAGCATTGGTTTGGAAGAAGGTCGCCTCGCCAGGCACCTGTTCCGCCAGCTCTTGGGCGATGCGCTCCACCATGCGGATGACGTTTTCCACATTGCCCCACACGTGGGGGTCGGGAGTGGGGATCCCGTCCTCGTTGGCAACAATAGGTTCAAGGATCTCGGCCAAGGCAACCCGCCGCGCCTGTTGGGCTGTGGCCTCGATGAGGCGCATCAACCCCGGCTCCAGGTTGTAGCCGTTGTAAAACACCAAGTCTGCCCGCTCTAGGGCCATCCCATCCGCCGGTGCCGGCTCGTAGATGTGGGGATCCATCCCCGGCTGCAGCAGGCTGGTGAGCTGGATGCGATCTTGGCCCACCTGCTCCACCCAATCGGCGATCAGTGTGGTGGTGGCCACAACGCGGGGACGCGCCCAACCCGAACCGGCTAGGGCCAGAAAACTGCTGATCGCCAAGCCGAAGGCCGCTACCCAACGGCGCCGCCCCCAAAGGAAGACAGGACTTTTCATTATCGTTTCATGATTTAGGTACCCCTTTAGGGTACACTGGACTTACTCGAAAATGAAAGCAAAATGAAAAAGCAATCTGCTCCTCTCCCTCTTCGCCCGGCCAGGGGATCCCTGGTGGTGCGGGATCTGACGGTGCGTTACGGCAGCCTGCGGGTGCTGCAAGGGATCCAGGCTGAAATCGCGCCGGGGCGCATCACGGGCATCCTCGGGCCCAACGGAGCCGGCAAAAGTACGTTTCTCAGAGCGCTGCTGGGGTTGGTGCCGCTGGAACGGGGGGAAGTGCGCTACGGTGGGCAAGCGCTGTGGGGAGAGCAAGTGGCCTATGTACCCCAGCGCTCGGCCATCGACTGGTCGTTTCCCGCCACGGTGTGGGATGTGGTGTTGATGGGGCAGGTGAGAGCTGCTGGCTGGTTTCGCCGCATCGGGAAAAAGGGGCAGCAGCGGGCTGCTCAAGCCCTGGAGCGGGTGGGGATGGGGGCCTACCGGGATCGCCCCATTGGAAAGCTGTCGGGGGGACAACAGCAGCGGGTGTTCCTGGCGCGGGCCTTGGCGCAAGAAGCGGAGATCTACGCCCTTGACGAACCCTTTGCCGGGATCGACCAGCCCAGCGAAGCTATTTTGTTCCAGGTGTTGCGGGAGCTGGCAGATGCCGGCCACATCGTGATGGTGGTGCACCACGATTTGGGGCAGGCCCGGGCCTACTTCGACGAAGTGCTCCTCCTCAACCGTGTCTTAATTGCCCAGGGATCCCCGCGGGAGGTGTTGCAGCCAGCGGTGTTGCAGCGGGCCTATGGCCGAGCCCTGCTGCCGGACTCAGCTGCCTAGGGAGAGTTTGAGGTCAACAACGTTATGGAATGGCTCTGGCACAGCCTGGCGGATCCCTTAAGTTTTGCCTTCATGCAACGGGCTCTGCTGGTGGCGGTGGCCGTCGGCATTCTCTGTGCCGTGGTGGGCAGCTATCTGCTGGTGCAAAGCTTGGCCCTCCTGGGGGATGCCATCAGCCATTCGCTGCTGCCGGGCCTGGCCATTGCCTACATGCTGGGCCTCAACCTGTTTGTGGGAGCCTTTGTGGCCGGTCTCCTCAGCGCCCTCTTAATTCAATGGATCCGCTCCGCCAGCCCCCTCAAGCCGGATGCAGCCATGGGGATCGTCTTTTCGGCCTTTTTTGCCTTGGGGATCCTGTTGATCACTTTGATCCAACGGCGGGCTCGCGTCGATCTCAACCACTTCCTCTTCGGCAACCTCCTGGGGGTGAATGCTGTCGATGTGCTGACAGTGGTGGGCATCACCCTTTTGGTGTTGGGTTTGGTGGCCCTCTTCTTCAAGGAATTGACTTTCTACAGCTTCGATCCCTTGGGGGCCAAAGCAGCCGGCCTGCCCACCGAGCGGCTGGGGTGGGGGCTGATGGTGCTCACTTCCCTGACGTTGGTGGCCAGCATGAAGGCAGTGGGCGTGCTCTTAGTGTTGGCCATGCTGATCACGCCAGCGGCAACCGCCTATCTGGTGGTGCCTCGATTGCACCAGGTGATGCTGTTGGGATCCCTATTTGGGGTGAGCGCCAGCCTGCTGGGGATGTACGCCAGCTACTACCTCAATGTGGCCTCCGGCCCGGCCATCGTCCTGGTGGCCTCCGCCTGGTTTAGCCTGGCCTTTCTGGGCAGAGTGTTCTCAGGAACGCGCTAGAAACCAGGGATCGCAGGTCGGGATCCCTGGTTCGAACCTCATCTGAGAGAGGGTAGAAAGCGGTAGGTAGTCAACTCAGAAGCGGGAAGAGCGGCCATCCCGACTGCCGCCTGCACCGGCCTGCCGAGGCAACGCCTTGTTGACCCTCAAATCCCGGCCCATCCAAGTAGCGCCATCCAGCTCGTCGATGGCTTTTTGCTCATCAGCTTCGTTTTCCAGCTCCACAAAGGCAAAGCCCCGTTTACGGCCAGTCTCCCGATCCACTGGCAGCTTAATTTGCTTAACGGTGCCGTATTCGGCAAACACAAGCCGCAGATCTTCTTCGCTGGCCTTGAAGGACAAATTACCCACAAAAATGGTCATGGCGTAGCACACTCCGAACCTTACCCTTTAGCGTTCAGTTCGGAGGCTCACCTGGTTAAACCATTCGCTCAATCCGAACCTCATGCCAACCACATCTTAGTCTTCCCAATGGCATTTGCAAAGCTATCCTTGCAGCTTTTTGTCCGAGAATTGGGAGAAGCTTTTGTAGCAAGATGGAAACTCAGGATCCTAACCTTCATGGGCGATTGCTTTGGCCCAACGGTTGGCGTTTGGGAGTGCCGGGAGAGCGGGGATAAGGAGGCGGCGTGGGGGCTACTTTCTCCAGCAGTAGGCAGTGGCGCACCCCACGGCTGCGGGGTGTGGTGAAGGCTTCTACATGGATCAGTTTTCCGCCCAGGAGCTCAAGGGCCTGCTCCAAAGTTTGGGCTTCTGCCTCGGTCCAATGGCCGCGATAGAGGATGGCGCGTCCCCCCACCTTGAGCAGAGGCAGGCAATACTCGGCGCAGGTCTCCGCCGAGGCCAGGGCCCTGGCCAGAGCAATATCATAGCTGCCCCGTTCCTGCGGGTCTTGCCCCCAAATTTCGGCCCGCTGAGCCACTGCCCGCGCTTGGGTGAGGGAGAGCCTTTGCAAGGTGTCCTGTACAAAGGCAATCTTGCGTTGGGTGCTGTCCAGCAGGGTAAAGCGGGTTTGGGGCAGGGCAATTTGGGCCGGGATCCCTGGAAACCCTGCCCCGGTGCCGATGTCGATCCCCCGCCAGGGCTGAGCTTGGATTGCCTCCCAGGATCCCAGCAGGCGTAGGCCCCGCAGCGAATCCCACAGGTGTTTCTCCCAAAAGTCGATGGGATCGGTGATGCGGGTCAGGTTCTGGGTTCGGTTTCCGGCCATCACCAGCGGATAGAGCTGTTGCAGTTGTTGCTGCTGCTGTTCAGAAGGCTGCCAACCCAGCTCCGCCAGCCAGCTTTCCCACAGCGTCTTGAGCTGTGGGGGCTCAGAGGAAGAAGCGTCAGCCTTCTTCATCCCAGGGATCCCAGTTTCAATCCAGCGGGGATGGCTCTGTCGGCCCAGCCTTTCAGCTCTTGGGTCAAGCCCTGCAAAGAACGGTCGGTGCCCAGCAGCTCTTGGTTTAAGCAAACCAACTCCTGCAAATCCAGCTCCTGACAGCTGGCCCAATCTTCCGCCAGCAAGTTAATCGGCTGCGGCTGAGCCTGAAGCAACTGATGAGAGGCCAACTCCAGCTCTACATTCAAAAGCACCTGCTCCAACCGCTCTACCCGCTCCTGCATTTGCGCCAGCAGGGCTGCCAACTGCTGACAGCAATGGTGAACCCGCTGAGCATAGACCTTGAGCGGCAGGGTCAGCGGCAGCAACGACTCAGACAACAGTTGAATCAGGTGCTGGGCCTCCAGTTCTTCCAGTTGCAGGTCTTGCCAAATGGCGTGGTAAAGATGGAGCGAAAGACGACAGGTTTCCAGGCGCTGGTAGCAGGGCTGTAATACAGAACCGCGCAGCTCCTGCAGATAGTCGGCCCACAGTTGCCCAGCCTCTACTACCCAACCTGTCTGGAAAAAACTCCACCCCTGGGCCAACAGCCAACTGATCAACAGGCCCGCCAACAATTGGTTTTTTTGTCGCAACAGGAAAGGCGAAAGGTGCTCTCCCCAAACGGCTAACCCCAGCCAGATCAGGGCAGCCAAAGTCAAATGGGGCAAGCTGATCATCTCGGCCAACAGCTGGGCAGACCAGCGCTGGCGCAGCATCCAGATCACCCCGGCGCCCAAGCTGTACAGCCCTCCCCCCAACAGCGGGATCAACACCAGCCACAGGGGTTGTCCCCTCCACAGGTGCGATAGTGACCCATCTTCGCCCAGCGCATCCCAACTGAGCAAGTACAAAGCCAGCAGAGCCAAAACCACGACCCAGCCCTGCTGTCGCTTGAGACGGCGGGCTAGAAGACGACGGCGGCGGCGCAGATAGGTTTGAAAGGACTCGGCAACAATCGACATAAAAAAATGGCACTGCGGATCCCTACCAATACCCCCACCGGCCTGGAGCGCTCCTTCACGATCATAAGTCTTAACTTTGCTAGGTCATCTGGCTTCTGTATTGCGTTGTTGGCGGGAGTCATGCCCAGCCGGTGGCCAGCTTTTTCAGGGGCTCATCAGGCGGTTTTTCGGCGAGACTCCTCCGAGAAGCGCTGTTTTCTCGGCAAGCCTGACAGAGGCTTTTTAGAGCAGGCAGCCGCGTGCAAGCTCTCCACCCCTGTTACCATGGAAGAGCCCTTAATGTTTCTTTCGTATCCATCGTATCCATAGCCAAGCTAGTCTCTTGGACCGGCTTTTTTATTGTGCACTGTGCCAGGTTTTGTGATCCCTTCTGCATCTCCTCCCAGTTCCGGCCTTTCCCCCCTCGAAGTGCAGCGCCAGATGATCGTCATTCTCGATTTTGGATCCCAGTACTCTGAGCTGATTGCCCGCCGCATTCGCGAAACCCACGTCTATTCGGAAATCCTTTCCTATCGCACCACTGCTGAGCAACTGCGGCAACTGCAACCGCAGGGCATTATCCTCTCCGGGGGCCCCAACTCGGTGTATGAGCCAGCCGCTCCGGTGTGTGACCCCGAGATTTGGAACCTAGGGATCCCGGTTCTGGGGGTGTGCTACGGCATGCAACTCATGGTGCAGCAGTTGGGGGGCAAGGTGGAAGCAGCCCAGAAGGGGGAATATGGCCGTGCCGCTCTGCACATTTTGGATCCCACCGACCTGCTCACCAACCTGCCGGAAAACAGCATCATGTGGATGAGCCACGGGGATTCGGTTACCGAACTGCCGCCGGGCTTTCACACCTTGGCCTCTACCGACAACACCCCCTGTGCCGCCATTGCCGATCCAAGGCGTCGTCTCTACGGGGTGCAATTTCATCCGGAGGTGGCCCACTCAGAGGCTGGCGCCTTTCTCATCCGCAACTTTGTCTATCACATCTGCGGTTGCGAGCCCACCTGGACAACGGCAGCTTTTCTGGAGGAAGCCATTCGAGAGGTACGTGCCCGTGTGGGCAATAAGAAGGTGCTGTTGGCCCTCTCGGGGGGGGTAGACAGCTCTACTTTGGCTTTTCTGCTGCACAAGGCCATCGGCGACCAGCTCACCTGCGTGTTCATCGACCAAGGGTTTATGCGCAAGGAAGAGCCCCAGCGGCTGCTGCGCCTTTTCCAAGAGCAATTTCACATTCCCGTCCACTACGTGGATGGCCAGGAGCGGTTTCTCCGGCAGTTGCAGGGGGTTACCGATCCCGAAGAAAAACGCAAACGAATTGGGGCAGAGTTTATTCGCGTGTTTGAGGAAGAATCCCAGCGGCTGGGTCCTTTTGAGTACTTAGCCCAAGGCACTCTCTACCCAGACGTGATCGAGTCTGCCAATACCCATGTGGATCCGGTTACTGGAGAACGCATTGCCGTCAAGATCAAAAGCCATCACAATGTCGGCGGCCTGCCCGAAAATCTGCGCTTTAAGCTGGTAGAGCCTTTGCGCAAGCTCTTCAAAGACGAGGTGCGGCAACTGGCCCGCTCTTTGGGTCTGCCGGAAGAGATTGTGGGCCGCCATCCTTTTCCGGGGCCGGGGCTGGCCATCCGCATTGTAGGCGAGGTTACCAAAGAACGGCTGGAAACCCTGCGAGAAGCGGACATGATCGTGCGGCAGGAGATCAACCGCTCCGGCTACTATCCCAAACTTTGGCAAGCCTTTGCCGTGCTGCTGCCGGAAGTGCGATCGGTGGGGGTGATGGGGGATAAGCGCACCTATGCCTGCCCGGTGGTGGTGCGGCTGGTTACCAGCGAAGACGGTATGACCGCCGATTGGGCGCGGGTTCCCTACGATCTCTTGGCCACCATTTCCAACCGCATCGTCAATGAGGTGCCCGGCATCAACCGCGTGGTTTACGACATCACCTCCAAGCCCCCTGGCACCATCGAGTGGGAGTAGGCGGGATCCCTGGCGTCTGGCCTCGATTCCCGGCTGGATCGATGGCTACCTATGGCCAGCTTCCGGCAGGGGATAGGAAGGGCTTGAGCTGAAGGGCTGAGCGGCTTGGACTTCCATTCGGGCCAAAGTCGTAGCGGCATCCGCCAGTTGCAGAGCGAGGTTGGCACGGCTAATGGGATCCCGTGCATTCCAGAGATCCTGTCCCAAACAGAACACCCGATAGCGAAAGGCTTTGATCGAGCGCGATGGGATGACCTTGACAGTCATAGCTACAACCTCTTCTCCACAGAGACGTGAATAGTCAGCAGAACCCGCTCGGGCTCAAGGTAAACAAATGTTACCAAAACAACCTCGTCCTCAGAGGCAATACTGACCGGGCAGGTGGCTTTCGGGGGTTCCACCCGTTCATGCCGTACCCCCACAGTGTATTCTCCAATTGGCAGGTCATCAAATCCAGCGTCCGCATAGATCAACTCAATGGTTTCTTCTGCAATCAACTGCCCCTCTCGCTCCAGGAAACTGAGAAAAGGGATCCCATCGATAGAGGTGAGCGCGTTGTTGGCCTGATTGCGGATCATCACAAAGATGTCGGACATGGAGAGTGGGCCATCACCTCAGGGCTTCATGATCGAGGCTGCTGGAACATTGCCCGACTGTTTTGAGCCTGGACTGCCGCCAATCCCTGATTCAGCGACCAAACCCTCGACCCCGCGTGGCCGGACGGGCAATACAGGCCTGGAGTTTTTCCCGCAACCGGGCTGTATCGAGCCGCTGACCGATGAGCACCAACTGGTTTTTGGGCTGGCGAGGCCAATCATCGCTGCTGAGGGTATAGCGCCGACCGCTGAGGTGAAAGATATGTCGCTCTGGGCTTTCCTCAAACCACAACACCCCTTTGGCACGAAAGACTGCATCGGGCAACTCGTTGAGAAAATTTTGGAAAGCATCCAAAGAGAAGGGCTGATCGCTCTCAAAGGCTAGGGAGTTAAAGCCGTCGGCCTCGATGTGGCTGGGATGGGAGTGGTGATGGTCAGGGTGCTCGCAGTGGTCATGATCATGCTCATGGTCATGGTGGTCGTGACTGTCGTGAACGTGGGCCTCTTCTCGGGGCAAGGAACTGGCCTGAAACAAATCGGTATCCAAGATCAGCTCCAGGGGGACTGCGCTATTGACAGTGCGCAAAATGCGGGCATCTTCTTTGATCTCGCGGATGCGTTTTTCCAGACGCTCGATTTCAGCTTCCTCGACCAGATCGGTTTTGTTGAGGAGAATCACATCTCCATAGGCAATTTGGCTATAGGCCACGTCGCTGTTGAACAGATCGGGGGCAAAGTTGGTGGCATCTACCAGGGTGATGATTGAGTCCAGCCGCGTCAGATCTCGCAATTCTGGCCCCAAAAAGGTGAGGGCCACCGGCAAGGGATCGGCCAATCCCGTGGTCTCCACCACCAAGTAGTCGATGTGGTCAGAGCGTTCCATCAGCCGCAACACGCTTTCGGCGATGTCGTCCCGGATGGTGCAGCAGATGCAGCCGTTGTTCAGCTCCACCAAGTCTTCTTCGCTGGAGACGATCAGCTCCGCATCGATGCTGATCTCGCCGAACTCGTTGACCAGCACCGCTGTGCGCATCCCTTTCTGGTTGTTGAGGATGTGGTTGAGAAGGGTGGTTTTCCCACTGCCCAAAAAACCTGTGATGATGGTGACAGGTAAGCCTCGCTTAGGCACTTCGATGGTTGCGGTCATAGAGTGGCAGCGATCCGATATAGAGGGAACTCTTCCACTTTATCCTCTTGTCCTCATTGCCCTAGCTGTCTGAAGCCGATTAAACCCTTCAGATGCGATCAGTAGAGCCTTTGCGCCTCGGCATTGGCGGCAGCCTTGGCTGTCTGAACTGGATGGTCTCTCTCTTTCCGGCTTAATCCTCCAGGGTCAGATCGCTTCCTCTAATCCCCCGGCCCTGAAAGTATGGTCATTTCAATGCAAACTAGGACACTGCACCCTACACCTAAAACGCTGGCCGCGTCGTCGCGTCAGCGTTGCAGAGCAATAATGCACGGAACCAGAAAGCTTTCCTCAGTAGCCCAGGCGTCTCACCCTAACCTGAAACAACTATAATCCTCTGAAAGCTCCAGAAACAATGTCTCTGGGTAGACCACAGTACAGAGCCACCCTAGCTTGGCCTGTCAAGATGCCTACCTGTCCTGAGTCACTTCCACCTGGTTGCCCGGCTCTAGGCTGACGCGGAACTGTTGGGCGCCTGCCGGCAAGGGATCCGGCGGTAGCTCCGGCAGGTCGGCAAATGGGGTTTCGGCTCGGCGCTCTCGGGCAAGCTCATTCTCCGGCTCGGCAGCCAGCAGGGATCCCGTCTCATCTACAGTTACTCGATAGGCCAAGCTCTCCGGCAAATCGGGGGGAGACTGCCACTGCTCTGCCAAAATGTCTCGCAGACGGGAAAGGGGATCCGCCCCTGCTGCCTCTCTTCCCGCTGTTGGGTCAGATTCTTGGAGGGATGTGGCCAAAGGCTGCGATTGACCCGTCAAGGCAGGGATGGTGAGCTGCTCTTGCGGGGAAGGGGAAGCTGCGGGATCCCTGGGGGTGCGGCTGGCCCAGATCCCAACACCGGCCACAACTGCGATCCCGCCCACCAGCAGGGCAGCGATCCCGGTGGGCTGTCGATACCAAGCCCGCGCCACCGAAGTTCCCAGACTGGCCAGTTGGGGAATATCGTCGGCCACCTGGGAGAGGTTCTCCAGCAGGTCGTACAACTGCGTCATCGACAGATCTACTTGTGCGATGCGATCTTCCCCTTGGCGCACCGTGAGACGATGAAAAATAAAATCAAGCGGACGGATGGCCACGGTACCGCTGAAGGTTCCCTTGGGTTCCCCACTCAAGTGGGATCCCACGTAGCGGTCGATTACGGTGATCAAATCGTTGAGCCAAACGTTATCGCCGTGTAAAGTTTTGACTGTCTCCCCCTGGCGGATTTCCAACTGACACTCGAAGCTGCGCTGGATGGCTTGCAGCGGCGGCGTTGCAGAGGAGTCTGAAGAATTGGAATCGGCAGGGGCTTCTCCCCGTACAGTCAGCGTAGAAGTGGGCTGTTGATAGGTGTGGCTAACCAGGGTAAGGTTGGGCATGGCAACTGCGGGCGAACAACACGGGTAGAGGGCTACAGAGGCGATAATTGACAAAACTGCCTCAAGAAGAGGGTGAGGCATCGGGGCCGGAGCTGTGGGCCACCCCCTCTTCCTCCAGATCGCTGCCGGCGGGCAAATCCATCTCAGGACGGCTGAGCAAGGCTTTCCACAGGCGCTGAGCACCCTTCGGGCTGCTGTAGAACATCAGCTCAATCAAGATGCGCAGGGCCAGCTCGGTGAGGCTATTCTCATCGCGCACATCCCCATCCACCATGCGGCTGCGGTAGTGGGAGAGAAATTCATCCAAGTAATCCCCCACCAGCGGTTGACGGAAGGGGCTGAGCTCTTGATCGACAGCGGCTTCCAGTTGCTCCAAGGTGCTGCGGATACGGGCTTGTTGCTGAGCAGCCAGATAGGCAATCACCATCACCAGGGCACGGGCCTCTTCGATATCCACCTTTTTGCGCCCACCGCTGCTGCGGCGCAAGGGGTTAGCGTTGCGCAGTCGCCAGAGAGTCACCCGATCGCCAATCTGCTCTTCCAAGTTGAGGGCTTTGGCTGCGGACAGAACCGCTTCGGAACTTTCTCCGCTCAGGGACTCCAGCCCCAGCAGTAGCAAGTCCAACTGGGCTTTGATGGTACCGGTGGCTGTACTCAGGCCAGCGGGCCGACTGTCTAACTGAATGTGCTTGTGTTCCACCGTCACGCTGTCAATGGGAGCTTTGGGTTTTGACGAAACTCTATGATCTCTTGTCCGAGCCAAACCTGCAACCTACCCCCCCGCGCTTGCAGGAAAAAAAGACTTTCTGGCCTTTGCTCTGGGCAAGGGCTTGGCTAACGGGATCCGACAGGCAGGGACTTATGTCTTTGTCGATCTGGAGAATCCTGTTGGCCAGCCCTATCTGGATGCCGAGGTGATTGCGGCGCTGGAATCGATTGCCGAAACCTTGAAGCTCTTTGGCAGCTACCCTGTGCATGACCCCTGCAAACAAGGTGCCCTATCCCAAACAGCAGGATCCCTGTCCTCTGAGGGGAAAGCGCGTCCAACGTAGAATCGAAATGACCAAGGACTGCTGTCTTGAGCGCTCAGGCAGACCAGGATCACTTCACAGGGCTCGGTAGCTTTGCCAGGCTTGCCAAAAAATGTAAAGAGAAAGAATGGCCAGGAAGCCCCGAAACAACAGACTGACGGTTTCATCGGGCAATTTGGGCAGGGTGCGTGTGCTAATCTGTACACCGATTAACCCCCCTGTGCCCAAGATTAAACCTGGGATCCAGAGCACATTTTGGTGGATAGTGCCGTCCCCCAACCCCAGGCCATTCCAGATCCAATCGCTGAGGCCCGCATGGCTGGCGGTGGCAGCAACTGCTGTGATCACAATGGCCCCCAGACTGGTCTGAATCGCCACTTTGATCGTCTCTTTCAGCAGCAGGATCTGCATTGGCACCAGGATCACCCCACCGCCGATGCCAAACAGCCCGGCCAACAAACCGGCAGTGCCGCCGGTCAGGGCGCGGGCTAACCAGGGAGACATCTGTCCTGAGGACTTCGCACCACTGTCGCGAACAGCAGCAGGCGGGAACTCTGTCTCCAGGGCTTGGGTGGCCACCTTTTTGCGCAGCTCCACCAGATAAGTGTTGGCCAGCAGCAACACCCCGAAGGCTGTCAACAGCAGGTAGCTGGGAAGACGACTGGCGATGATCGCCCCCACTTGGGCCGTAAGCAATGCGGGGATCCCCAGCAGGATCACCCGTTTCAAATCAAGCATGCCCATCCGCCAGTTTTGGATGCTGCCTGCAATCGAGGTCATAACGATGGAAAGGTTGCTGGTGGCTGCAGCTTGAACCGGTGGTATCCCCAAGCTGACCTGTAAGGGCACCAGGATCGTTCCACCGCCAATGCCCAGAACCCCGGCTAGGATCCCTGCCACCAAGCCCCCAACTGCCAAGGCCAGACCCTTTTCTTCCATTGCTTCTCGGCCCTGCTCATCAACAAAACAAGCAAAATGTCTGTTATGGTAGCATTCTCCGTCCTCGGCAAGACCATCAGGGAAGGGATCCCTTGGGGCGGGGTTGAAAAGAAGCGCATCATAAAATGTTGGACAGTCGTACTGATCTGGTGCGGATCGCGCTAGCGCGCCAACTTCTCCACAAGCAGGGAAGCCTTCATGGTTGCCATTCATCCGGCAAATGATCTAGGTGCTCTGAAAAATCCGGGTTCTACGGCAGAAGGATCCCAGCCCGCTTGGTGGCCTCAATCTGGGCAGCAACAGGGAACTGTGGCCCCTCTGCAACCTCTGGGGCTGGTTGCTTTGGAAGGTTTGGCCACCTGGGGAGATCGCCTGTTGGGCTTGGATCGGGTGAGGGGCTATTTGGTGGAAATTCAAGAGCACAACACCCTGCTGCTCAATCCCCATCATGTCCATTCTTTCCAAGGCGCTTACGGTTTGTGGGTAGAGTCAGAAGGGGATCAAGCGTGGATTTGGCTCAGTCGGGAGCAAGAGGCGCAAATCTTGCGCATTCCCATGTCCGCTCTGCAGCAACCGGGATCCCTGGAAGCCTTTCCAGTGTGTAGGTGCCCCTACCCTATCGAAGGGATCGCCCTCTGGAGCGATCCCCACACGGGAAACCGCTACCTCTATGCCACCTGCTACCGACGGGAAAAAATCCTGCAACTGGATCCCAGCCGTGGCCTTATTGTGCAGGAGATGCCTGCCCCTGGGGTTGGCCGAGAACAGATTGCGGTGCAGGGAGACTACCTCTGGGTGAGCGATCGGGTGGAAGAGACGATCTACGTGCTGGAGCGCCAGACCGGGCGAGAACTGGCCCGTATCCTCACCCCTTCTCCTGGGCCAACAGGCTTGGCCCATTGGCGGGGGCAACTCTGGGTGGCCTATGCCCACGAAGAAGCCTACATCCACGACAACCCCAACGCTCCAGATCCCTTGTCGGTGGCCCTGCGCGATAAAACCTGGGTGGCCCCCCTACGCCTGCGGCCTTTGGATCCCCCTAGCTCCCCCGACCCCACTGGCGGCAGTGGAACCGAGGCCGAGGATTCCCCCATTGCCTGTCCGGTAGTTTTTCAGCCCCAGTGTCTGGGGGAACGCGCCACCTACACCCTCTCCCACGGCTATCGGGTGGAGCTGACCTATGTGGAAGAAATTGCCCAAGAAGAGCCGCGCTTCCTGCCCGATTTAGTCTGGCGAATTGCCTTGCCCTGCAACAGCCTTCGCCAACGGGTGCGCAGCCTGCACTGGGTAGGTCTGCCGTTTGAAGTGGAAGAGCAATCTGGCCAACAGGTGGCGGTGTTTTCGCTGGGATCCCTGGGGGCCCATGAGGTGCGCTTGTTTGGCTGGCGGGCGGTGCTGGATCTCTACAGTATCAAGTACTGCATCGATCCACTGGATGTAGAGGCTGCCGTTTTGCCCAGAGAGCTGCGGGATCGCTACTTGGTGGACGATGACTACCTGGCCATGGACACCTCGATTGTCCGAGAGGCAGCGCGGCTGGCCGTTGGCAGCGAGACCAACTTGCTGCGCAAAATGCTCAATATCCGGGCCTATGTTTACGACAAGCTCTCCTACCGGGTCACCTCTCGCATCGATCCGCCGGATGAGGTTTTGCGGCGTGGCTCCGGTTCTTGTGGCGAATATGTGGGGGTGCTGTTGGCTTTGGCCCGCCTCAATGGGATCCCTTGCCGCACGGTGGGGCGCTACAAATGTCCTCCCCATCCAGAACTGAAAGGGATCCCGCTGTTTCCCCAGTACAACCACGTGTGGATTGAGTTTTATCTGCCCGGCTGGGGTTGGGTGCCGATGGAGTCGAACCCCGACGATCGGGGGGAGCGCCCCTATTCGCAGCGCTACTTCATGGGCTTGCCCTGGACCCATGCCGAGATCGCCAAAGGGATCCCTTTCGAGACGATCAACACCGACCAAGCCTCAATTGGGGAGCTGGCCATTAACCATGTGCAGTTTCGCATCTTAGAAGAAATTTGAAAGGCGAATAGAGTGAGAAAACGGGCCTGAGATTGGCCAACACTGCTCCGGGAGTGATTTTTGCCGAAGATAACAATGTGGCTCCTGATGTGGTGTGGGTAAGCCGCTCTCGACTGAGAACAGCGTTAGGGGCGGATGGCAAACTCCACAGTGCCCCAGAATCGGCGGTAGAAGTGCTGAGCCCTGGAGCTCGCAATATTGGCCAAGATAAGCAAACTAAGCTCAAGCTTTACAGTCGGCTTGGGCTACAGGAGTATTGAGTGGTGGACTGGCAACAGCAACAAGTGGAAGTATACCGGCGTCAGCAAAGGCAGTTGGTGTTGATCAAAACTTGCTTGGGAAAGATGAATTGGACTCGAATTGGACTCGCCGTTGCTGCCGGGGCTTGCGTGCCCGATTTCACAGCTGTGGATGCCACCTCTTGCCTGAGTCTGGTGGGAGCCCCATTGCTCGCTCGAAAAGCTGCCACCCGAATGGGGAGCTGTCAATAGAGCTGCACTCCGCGGGCGCGAATGTCGCTTTTTCTTCCCCAGCCTGATGCTGGAATGGCTATGGGCCAACAACAGGGCTCTGCCCCCATCTGGGGCTTGCGTTAAAGACTAGGATAGGAGACTACGGCGGGGCTTGGCTTCGCTCCAGGCACATCCATCCAAAGCAATCCGCTCTACCTCCGAGGCCAGCCTCAATGCTTTCAGGGCCTGTTCCCCACCCACAGAAGGTTGGTTGCCCCCCCGCACGCAATTGATGAAGTGCTCCAGTTCGGCATGCAGCTTGTCGATATTGTCGGTGTGGACTTTCTCAATCAAACAATCCCGCTGGTAGGGCATTTGGCCGTAGTCGCTGGTGCTGCCGACGGATCCCTGGCGGTACACCGAGATCTCATTGTGTAGAAAATCTGCTTCTACCAAGGCATTCTTGCAGTGGACGGCAATTTTGCGCACCTTGCGGTGGGTGACCTTGCTGGCAGTGAGGGTGGCGATGGCACCGTTGGCAAAAGTGAGAGTAGCCGTGACGTAGTCCAGGTAGCCCAGCTTGGAGATGCGGTTGCCGCTGGCGGTAATCTGGGTCACGGGAGATGGGATCAGCTCCAGCAACAGATCGATGTCGTGGATCATCAAGTCGAATACCACCGACACATCGCTGGCGCGGTCGGAATAGGGGCTGAGACGGTGAGCCTCAAAAGCCAGAGGTTCCTCCGCCTGCAAGACTTGGCCCAGCTTTTGGAAAACAGGGCTGAAGCGCTCGATGTGCCCCACCTGCAAAATACAATTGCAATCGGCAGCTCGGTTCACCAGCGATTCTGCTTCGCTGATGCTGGCAGCGATGGGCTTTTCGATCAGCACATGTACCCCGGCCTCCAGGCAGGCCATACCCACCTCGTGGTGCAGAACCGTCGGCACGGCAATGGCCACGGCAGCTACATGGGGCAGCAGATCGCGGTAGTCCTCATAGAAATGAACGCGGTGGCGGCTGGCCACATCCAATCCCCGTTCCACGTTGATATCCGCTACCCCCACGACCCGCACATCCTTCATCAGGCTGAAAACGCGGGTGTGGTGCTGGCCCATGTTACCTACCCCGATCACCCCAACCGGGACAGCTTGCTCTGAATAAGCCAGTGGACGGCGGGGAGAGTTGGCAGAACTCGGGCAAGATCGGGCCATGACGTTTCCACTACCTCCACCACAAGGGTTTCGCGAACCTCGCTCCATCTTTCGGTAACGGAGCGCCGCATTTCACGAAACAAACTTCACAAAGCTTACCATGCCTCCCTTAGATCCAGTTCAAGCCGGGGATGGGCGGCAGGTGCAGCGGGGGCTGTTGGCAGGATTGGGGGCTGAAACAGAACAGCGGCACCGGGCTAGAGCGAAACCACATGCGGGCGTAGAATCCGCTTGGACTGAGGGGCAGGCCAAGCCAAACGGGGAAAAAGAAGACAAAGGACGCCAAAACCAAGGCCACCGCCGTGATGCTCGCCCCGCGCCAAAAGCGGCGATAGCTCTGCCAGCCCAGCAGCACCAACCAAGCCAGGGCTAGGGTGCTAAACGCCAGAGCGCTCATGTAGTGGTAGATAAAAACGCAGCGGCTGACCCTAAACCAAGGCAGGTAATTGGCCGCATAGCCAATCAAAATGAAGGCTTCGAGACCGTGAAAGTGGCGGATCCCTCGCCAGACAAGCACCAAGATGGATCCCGTCCCCAGCCACCACAGCCAAGGATTGCCCAAGCCATGAACAGCTTGCCAGAGGTTGCCCTGACTGCCGAAGTAGTAGGCCACGGGGCGGCCCAGGATCGGCCAGGACCAAGCTCCTGCCGAGGCCAAGGGGGTGGTCAGCCAAGGACGCAAAGCCGGGAACCAAGCCACCAGGGATCGCAAGCTGGTGGAGCAGTAGGGGTGAACAGGGGTCTCTTCGTTCACCACCAGGTGGGCTGCCATGTGGCCGCCGTAGATGGATTGGTTGATGAGCACCAGGGATCGGAAATAATTCTGGATGCCCGTCCAGCTCCAATCCAGAGTTAGTCCCTGTTGGGGATTCAGCTGCAGGTGCGGGATCCACTGAATGGCATAAAAGGCCAGCGGAGCGAGGACGAAGCAGAACGCATAGTGCCACCAGCGCAGATGACGAATCTGGCTCAAAATGCCCAACCGTGGGATCCACTGCGGGCGCAGCCAGACCACCCCCCAGACGAGGATCCCCAACAGAGCAAACATGAAGGTAAACCAGAGGCCATTCCACTTCACCGAAGCTGCCGCCCCCAACAGGATCCCGGAGCAAGCAAAGTGAGCAGCCCGTCGCCAACCTTGGTCTTCTAGACCTCTCAGCAACAGAATGGTCGCTGCCAGCCCAAAGGCTACCAGATACACGTTGATCAGGCCAAAGCGGGATTCCACCAGAAACACCCCATCGGTCAGCAGCAAAACCCCGCTCAACAGAGCAAAGCCCACGTGGTAGGTGAGGCGGTAGGCTAAACCGGTCAGCAACAGCGGGATCAGGGATCCGCAAAAAGCAGTGGCGAAGCGGAATCCCCACTCGTTGCGGCCAAACACCCGAATGCTAAGGGCAATGAAGTACTTGCCCAAAGGGGGATGCACATCGTAAAAAGGCTTGCCATCCAGGTAGTTCTGGGCAAACTCCGGGAAGTACACCTCATCGAACACAGGTGCCGGGAACTCGTCCAGCCGCCACAGGCGCAACCCCAGACCCACCAGAAAGATCCCCAGCGCTCCCCATACCAGCCACTGTCGGGATCCCACAGCACTGTGCGGGGATCCGAGGATGGGCACAGCTAGCAGCAAGCTGCCCTGAGACCGCTCCGGCCCGGGGTCAATGGGGGTTGGCTCTCCAGTCATGGATAGGGCACTCTCAACACTCCGGCGAGGATCCCTAGGGATCCCCAGTGTTACTTTAGCCGACCGTGAAAGCCTAAGCGATTCCAAAGCAAACCACTGCTAGACTGTAGAATTGAATACAAAGTTGGCCAACTTCTGGCCAGTACCCTGTCTGCGCTGGCGCTCCTGAGAGCGGGCGTTTGACGTTCGGTCATCTCAGTGGGGAGGAGACACCGTGGCGACTGGTGGATATGCGTTGGTGGACAGCCTGCACCGGCATGGGGTGCAACACATCTTTGGCTATCCGGGGGGAGCCATCCTCCCCATCTACGACGAGCTGTACAAAGCCGAGTCTCAGGGGCTGCTCAAACATTACCTGGTACGCCACGAACAAGCGGCTGCCCACGCCGCCGACGGATATGCTCGCGCCACTGGCAAGGTGGGGGTGTGTTTTGCTACCTCTGGCCCAGGGGCGACCAACCTGGTGACGGGCATCGCCAACGCCATGATGGACTCTGTACCGATGGTGGTCATCACTGGGCAGGTACCTCGCCATCTGATTGGCACCGACGGCTTCCAGGAGACGGACATCTTTGGCATCACCCTGCCGATTGTCAAGCACTCCTACGTGGTACGGGATCCGCGCCAAATGTCTCGGATCGTGGCAGAGGCTTTTCACATTGCCGGGACAGGGCGGCCCGGGCCGGTGCTGATCGACATCCCCAAAGATGTGGGCCTAGAAGAGTTTGACTATCAACCCGTCAGCGAGATCAACATCCCCGGCTACAAGCCCACCGTGCGAGGCAACCCACGGCAAATCCATGCGGCGGCCAAGCTGATCCTGCAGGCCAAACGGCCCTTGCTCTATGTGGGGGGTGGAGCGATCATCTCCGGTGCCCACGCCGAAATTGCCGAGCTGGCCCACACCTATCGGATCCCGGTGACCACCACCCTCATGGGCAAAGGGGCTTTCGATGAGAACGATCCCCTGTCGGTGGGGATGCTGGGCATGCACGGCACGGCCTATGCCAACTTCGCCGTCACCGAGTGCGACCTGCTCATTGCGGTGGGGGCCCGCTTTGACGATCGCGTGACCGGCAAGCTAGATGAATTTGCCAAGCACGCCAAAGTCATTCACATCGACATCGACCCAGCCGAGGTGGGCAAAAACCGTGCGCCCGATGTGCCGATTGTAGGGGATGTGCGCACTGTTCTGGTGGAGATGCTGGCTCAACTGAGCAAAATGCCTTCTACTCCAGGCCTAACTCAGGCCTGGCTGGATCGGATCGAGCGCTGGAAGCGGGACTATCCCCTGCAGGTGCCCAGCTACGAAGGCGTGATTGCCCCCCAACAGGTGATCGATGCCTTTCGTCGTCATGCTCCCCACGCCTACTACACCACCGATGTTGGCCAGCATCAGATGTGGGCGGCGCAGTTTCTGCGCAACGGGCCGCGCCAATGGATCTCCAGTTCTGGGCTGGGCACCATGGGCTACGGTTTCCCCGCGGCGATGGGAGTCAAGGTAGCCCTGCCTCACGAAGAAGTCATCTGCATCAGTGGCGATGCCAGCTTCCAGATGAACATGCAAGAGCTGGGCACAGTGGCTCAGTACGGCATTGCCACCAAAGTGGCCATCATCAACAACGGCTGGCAGGGCATGGTGCGGCAGTGGCAGCAGGCCTTCCACGGCGAGCGCTACTCCCACTCGGATATGTCTCCCGGAATGCCGGATTTTGTTAAGCTGGCCGAGGCTTTTGGGGTGAAAGGGATCCGCGTCGATCACCCCGATCAACTGGAAGATGCCATCCAGGAGATCCTCAAGCACGAGGGGCCGGTAGTGGCCGACTTTGTGGTCAAGCGGGACGAAAACTGCTACCCGATGGTGCCTGCCGGCAAAGCTAACTATCAGATGATCGGGCTGCCGGAGAAGCGGCAACTGGAACAAGCCGCCGAGCTGATCTACTGCCCCAATTGCGGCACCAAAAACCCCACCCTGCACAAGTTTTGCGCCGAGTGCGGCACCAAGCTCTAGAATCGGTGGCCTGGCCATCCGGCTGGGGAAGGCGGGCCCCAGCAGCAGGGAGTCTTCGGGGATATCGGGGCTACTGAACAAGCCAGATTAAAACGCTCCCTGAGCGCTCTGCGAGGCCAACACGAGCGACTCCTGCCCCTTTCCCAAAAGGAGAGGAAGGTTGGGATCAGCGCAACGAACGGAGGATCCCTCCTGCCCTGGGGTAGTTCGATCCCCTCAAGGAGGGTAGCCGGAAACTTCTGCCTCTGGTGTCTCTGGCGGTCGGAAGCAGGCACCCTCCAGACCTGCCCAACCGGCTTAGAGGGGTCGGTAAACCCGGTAGTTGAGATTGGGGAAGATGTTGTCCATATATTCCACCTTGGCCAGCCACTGCTCCTCTTCAGGGGTGGCCTTCTCCCGCCGAAACTGGCCTTCTTTGATCTTTTCGTAGAGGTGATTGAAGCGCAGCAGATGAGACTTGGTGCGGCGCACCGCGTAGGGAACCATCGTCCCTGTGCGCATGATAAAAGCCCAGTCAGACGATTGAGCCAGTAGCAATTCTCGCGCCGCCTGGTTCAAGGCCCGCCATTCTAGGTCATCGGCAGGCTCGCGACGGCTCAGCTCGATCATCCGCTCGGTGGCCTTGTGCAGGTGGGGGTAGATCCAGGCGTTGGTGGGGTTGAGCCAGTACTCGTGGAAGCCGCGCGCCCCCCAACTGGACTGGGCAGGTTTGCACACCTGCTGGGTGGGGTTCTCCCGCAGGTACTCCGCCAGGTGAGTCATGCGGTAGGTGTTTTGGTCGAAGTAGCTCTTGCGGATGAGAAAATCCAAAAACCAAGGGCCCTCGTACCACCAGTGGCCGAACAACTCCGCATCGTAGGGGGCCACCACCAGCGGCGGGCGGCCCATGACGCTGTACAAATATTCGATTTGCCGCTGGCGGTTGAACATAAAGTTGCCCGCATGCTCTGCCGCTTTCTCCCGCGCCCAATAGGGGTCGTAAAGCTGCTTTTGCCCCAGGTCCAGGTTGCGCCCGGTGATGCGGTGGTACTTGATGCCGGTGTTTTTCCGCTGGCCGTTGGGCATGATGTAAGGCTTGATGTACTCGTAGTCGGCCTCATACCCTAGGTCTTTGTAGAACTCGCGGTAAACCGGATCCCCTGGATAGCCCACCTCTGCCGACCACACCTGCTGCGAAGACTCGTGATCCCGCCCGAAAACGGCAACGCCAGTCTCGGTAAAAATGGGGGCGTACATGCCGTAGCGGGGCCGTGGCTTGGCGTAGAGAAGACCATGGGCGTCGGTGATCATGTAGCGCAGGCCAGCATCGGCGATCATCCGCTCCAGCCCTTGGTAATAGGCGCATTCCGGCAGCCAGATCCCCCGCGGCCACTGGCCAAAGTGTTCGTTGTAGTGCTCACAAGCTACAATCAACTGCGCCCAGACTGCCTGCGGGTACATCTGCATCAAGGGCAGGTAGCCGTGGGTAGCCCCACAGGTGATGATCTCCAGGTTGCCGCTGTCTTGAAACTGCTTAAAAGCTCGCACCAGATCCCGGTCGTAGCGCTCCCAGAGATCCCGCACCATGGCAAACTGCTTGATGTAGTGCTCCGCCAGGTAGCGAATGTGGCCGTTGGTGGCGTTTTTGTCGTACTCCAGCTGGGCCAGCTCTTCCAATTTGGTTAGGTAGTGGTCGTAGCGCTCCTGCAGCAAGGGATCCCGCAGCATCGACACCAAGGGCGGCGTCAGGGACATGGTGAAGCGAAAGTCGATGCCATCTCGCTGTAGCCCCTCGAACATGTGCAGCAGCGGCACATAGGTCTCCGTGATGGCTTCGTAGAGCCATTCTTCCTCCAGCACAAAGTCTTGCTCAGGGTGGCGCACAAATGGCAGGTGCGCGTGGAGTACCAAAGCGAGATAACCCATAGCGGCCAGGGATCCTTAGGTGGGAAAAAATAACGGGGCGAGCCCACCTTCTTCAGCAGCAAATCTGTAGAGAAGGTTAAGCCCCCAATTGCTACCTATCGTCCAGCATTTCATCCGCGGGGTCAAGGGCTGGGATCGCTGGGGATCGCTGTCAGACTCAGCGGTGACGGATGAAGTCGTAGATCTCCAGGTACTCCTTGCCGGGATAGTTCCAGGAGTAGTCGTAGCTCATGCCTTGGATCTGCAGTCGGCGGAACTGGTCGGGAGCGGTGTACCAAAGGTCGATGGCCCGGTCCAGAGCCGACTCCAGAGCTGCCGGATCTGTGTGATAGAAGACGTAACCATTGCTTTGTTCGGGCAATTTGTGGGGATCGTAGTCGCGGTCGAAGACGGTATCCACCAGGCCGCCCACTCCTCTCACCACCGGAACTGTGCCATACTTCAAGCCAATCATCTGAGTGAGTCCACAGGGTTCGTAGTGGCTGGGCACTACGATGATGTCTGCCCCCGCATAGATAAGGTGGGAAAGTTCTTCGTTAAAGCCCAACTCAATGTGAACATCGGGGTTGTTGTTGAGGTAGCTTTTCTCGTGGGCAAACCAAGCGCCGATCCCTCGCTCCGTAGCGGATCCCAGCAGAACAAATTGGGCATTTTTGAACAGGGAGCGGTAGATGGCATGATGCACCAAATGCACGCCCTTTTGCTCGTCCAATCGCCCGATATAGGCCACGATAGGCTTGTCAACATCCTGCAGTAGCAGCCGATCCCGCAGAGCTTTTTTGTTTTTAGCTTTATTTTCCAGCGTTTGAGCAGTGTAGCGCACGGGGATAAAGCGGTCGATCTCCGGGTTCCAAATGTCGTAATCGATGCCATTCAAAACGCCGCGAAACTTGTGCCGGTGCAAGTAGAGGGTATGGCCAAGTCCATAGCCGTAGTCGCCAAATTGCACCTCCAGCGCGTGATTGGGAGAGACCGTAGTGACAAAGTTGGAAAAAACAATTCCCCCCTTCATAAAGTTGAGAGAAAAGGGGTTGAAGTTATCGCGCAAACGGTCGTAGTGGAAGTAGTAGGGTTCGCGGTTGAGGCCGGTAGCCCAAAGAATCTCTGGGCCGCCAAAGCCTTGGTGTTTGAAGTTGTGAATGGTGTAGCACACCCGCTGGTTTCCCATGCCGTGGTACTTGTAGATCTCAAACAGCAGCACCGGTACCAACCCTGTCTGCCAGTCGTGGCAATGGATGATGTCGGGGCGCTTGTTGCTTTGTAGGAGAAACTCCAAAGCCGCCTTGCTGAAAAAAGCAAAACGCATGTTGTCATCCGGGCAGCCGTAATAACACCCGCGATTAAAGAAGTTGTCTCCTGAGTGAGGCTCAATGAAAAAGCAAAGGCGGCCATGCACCCAGCCGCAGTACACCGAACAGTGGATGGCCCCCCCGTACCAGGGCACCCAGAGATCGCGATAGGCATCGTGCAAGCCCCAGATCTGGTCGTAGCGCATCGTGTCGTACTTGGGCAAAACCAGCTCGACACAGTGCCCCCGCACTTCCAGCTCCCGGCTGAGGCCGTACACCACATCCCCCAGTCCCCCCGCCTTGATGACCGGGGCACATTCAGACGCAATCTGCACGATGTACATTTCGAGATCTCCTGTAGCAGAGCCTTACCTTTCTTCACAAAACGATAATCGTTTTTGGCCCCGACAGAACATCCCTCGCAGCGGCAAGGGATCCCCACAATTAGGGATCCTCACTTTAGATAACCTCTGGGCAGACTGGGTTCAGGCTCAAGCGGCGCCATTTGCTCAGGAACCTGATCTACGGGAGCAGCTCTCTACGGAATTAGGGTCATTTGATTCAAACTAGGGCCCTGCACCCCCACTCAAAACGTTGGTCGCGTCAGCGTTGCGGAGCGATAATGCACAAGGCCAGAAGGCTTTTCTCAATAGCCCAGGCGTCTTACCCTAACCTGAAACGGCTATGAACGGTTGACCCCGGCATATGGGCACCGTTCTTCGATCCGAGTGTGCAGCTCATCTTCCGAGAAAGCAGCAACCGAAGTACCCTGTTTAGGATCTAGGCATGCCAGAGAACGGGGCCGGATGGATCCCGGCTTTACGGTAACTGCAGCCGGCTGCACCTCCCCTCGTCTCTTGCGAGCAGGCTTACTCTCTCCGGCTAGGGGTAGCCAGGGATCCTTCAAGGTCACGCGAACTCAATACCACTGCTGAGCGTAAAGGCGCTGCACCAAATAAAACACGAATAGGTTAACATCCACGCGCCGCTCGTCAATCATAAAAGACTCGATGGTGCTGGCCGGGGATCCCGCCGTGGTACAGCGAAAGAACTTGCGACCATTCAAGGATCCCTCAGCAAACAGCACGCTGAACTGCTTCTTGCCTCCTGCAAACGCCCCGATCAGCGTCTTGCCTTCTAGGCGCAGCTCCAGATCGTTGACCCCACGCTTTTGAAAAGCCGCAATGGCCGCCGGGATCACCTCTTCCGTGATCTGTTGCTCGAAGGGCTTTTCTTCCTTAGCGACTTTTTTCCCGGCAGCTTTGGGGGAATCCTCAGCAGCAGGCTTGGCAGCTTCAGCAGGTTTCTCGGTAGCAGCAACTTCGGGGGTGGGTTCTCCAGACATGGGGAAACGCTCCAACAATCAGATGGGTGTAAAGACTCAGATGCAAAACCATCAAAAACTCCGTCCAGAACCGGCAAAGAGCTAGCCCTTGGGAATGTACTGGCCGACAATTTCTTCAGCAGGGATCTGGGGAAAGCCCATGCTGAAGTTGGGGGCACGCCCCTGCAGGTTATAGGCGATCTCCCCTTGCTTGAGCAGGGAGCGGATGAAATGTTCCAGGTCAGACCCAATGCGGCGGATGTTGTACTCGGTCAAATCTCGCCCTCGGTACTCTTCCACCAGTTCCTCGAAACGGGCATAGACCTTCTGGAGCGCAGCATCCGTCCAGACCAGCTCGTTGTCCGGATCCACATCGAGGGTAAACAGGTCGTCGCGGGGCACGAAGTTGTTGTCGGCAGTAACTTCACCGGCAAAGATATGGACGTGACGAGTGGTGCATTTCAGCATTGCAATGGCTCCGATCCGGATCTAACCTGCTAAACAGCGTATCATTACCTAGCGCTTGTGGGGGATCCGCTATTTGCCCTCGGCTTACTTCGGCCCAAGCTTTTTCTATGCCCGCTGCTATTCCCCTACTGGAGCGCCTGCACATTGAGGTGAGCAAGTTCCCACAGCGGCCTATCGCGACAGCGTTGCGGTTCCCCTGCCCATAGCAACAACGTGACTTTCTTGTAGGGGGCTCACGCATTGGGAGGAAGTTCCAAGGCCAGCGGCCCCAGCAAGCCCTTGCGATAGTCGTTGAGAATTTGCCGTGCTGCCCGTTGAGGATCCCCTTGATACCGCCGCTCGGCCAACTCCTGCACTGCAGCACCACCGGGAGGGATCGGATCCGGCCAACCGTAGCGCCTTTGTAGGAGAGATCGGGCTTGGGGCTGCACCCTCAGCACGTGATCCAAAAAGTAGGCCGCCACCCGTTCGGGATCGTAGGCCGCTTCGCCGATGTCATCGCAGATGGCCAACAGAGAAGCCGCCTGTTGATCCGGCAGAGAGGGCGGTAGGATGCCCGGCGAGTCCAACAGATCCAACTCTCCCCCCAGCCGCACCCACCGCAGTTGCCGCGTCACCCCAGGACGTGCTGCGCTCTCGGCTGCCCGCCGCCCCAACAGTCGATTCAGCAAAGCAGATTTGCCCACATTGGGAAAGCCCACCACCACCGCCCGAACGGCCCGCGGTCGCATTCCCCGCTGTTGACGCCGCATATTGACCGATTGCCCCAGTTGCAAGACCGCCTGCTTGAGGCGATTCACCCCTTCTCCTGAGCGGCCATTGGTGGGATAGACAGGGATCCCTTGCCGTAAAAAATACTCCTGCCAAGCTTTCAGATCCCCAGCCTCAATGCAGTCCGCCCTGTTCAGAGCCAGGAGGCGAGGTTTTTCCCCCAGCCACCGGCCCAGCTCAGGATGACGGCTGGCCGAAGGGATCCGCGCATCCAACACCTCGATGACCGCATCCACTCGCTGCAACTCTTCCCGCAACTGGCCGATCGCCTTGGCAATGTGGCCGGGATACCACTGGATGGCCGGAGAACTCATGCCGCCAGAACCCTAGAAGTGGACAGCAGAAATCAACAGTGGGATCCAATCTAGCCCGATTCCCCAAAAGAGGCTCAACCTGCCCACCGAGGTAGCCAATAATACAATGTGGACGCGGCTGGGATCTTTATTTCATGGACAAGCTAATGTTAAGGCGTGTAACAGAGGGAAGGTTATGGTCAAGCGCGTGCGGTTGGATCCCATTGCCCAAGTGTCTGAAATCGCCACCAACAGCAATTTGCTCTCGGTACTGTTGCAGGAAGAGCTGAATGTGTTGAAAGAGTGCGGCGGGCGCGGCCTCTGTGCCACCTGCCATGTGTACGTTAAGGAAGGGATGGAGTCTTTGTCTCCGGTGAGCAAGCGGGAGCAGCGCACCCTGGAGGCGATCACCACCTGCAAGCCCAACTCCCGCCTGGCCTGCCAAGCGCGCGTGCTGGGGGAAGGGGTGGTGGTGGAATTGCCTGCCGGGATGTACATCAATGCTTTTCAGGATATCGAGGCGTTGATCGGTCGGCGGGCCGAACAGCCGCTTTTGCACCCTGTAACCGGCGCCATTTTGGTGCAGGAGGGTAAGCTGATCACCCGCTCGGTGCTGGAATCGGTGAAAGGGCTGGATCTGGATATCCAAGAAGCGTTGGCTCGGAGCAGCCAGGAGTTTTGAAATTGTGATCGCGACAGCGGGCCGGAGTCCTTTCCCATCCTTTAGGCCAGTTTGAGCCACTTGGCCACCCCATCTATACAGAGAGCATTCTTGGGCCTTGGGCACTCCATCATGACAAGGCATTTTCCTTCCTAATGATGAGCTGATGATGAGATGAGTACCCCTATGCCCCCTGTGTTTCTTGGGATCGATCTGGGCACTTCTGGGATGCGGGTGGTGGCCCTCTCAGAACAAGGAGAGGTGGTGGCCAAAAGCGAGCGCCGGTGGGATCCCCCAGAGACCAATCCAGGCCGCTGGTTGCGAACCCTGAAAGCCCTTCTGGGACAACTAACCGCGCAACTGGGGGATCGGTATTCCATTGCCGCTCTGAGTGCGTGCAGCACTTCCGGCACCATTCTGCCGGTGGATGGTCGGGGCATGCCGTTGGAACAGGCGTGGCTGTATTCCGACCCGCGGGGCCAGGCTCAGGCCAAGCAATTGGGGATCCCTGCCAGTTGGGGCCTCAGCCGTTGGCTGTGGTGGGCGGAAGCCCATCCTGATCAGTATCGAGACAGCTACCTGGCCCATCCGGCGGACTTTTTGCTGAGCCAACTGGGGGGGCGCAAGCTGGTTACCGATCACACCCACGCCCTCAAAAGTGGCTTTGACCTGGAGACCTACACCTGGCCTCAGGAGTGGTTGGCGCGGCAGGGCCTTGATCCTAAGCATTTCCCCGAGGTGGTGTCGCCGGGAACGGTTTTGGGAACGGTGCGAGCAGACTGGGGATTGGGGCCGGAAGTGCTGATCGCGGCAGGGATCACGGATGGCTGTGCCGGGCAATTGGCAGCAGGGGCCACCCGCTTAGGTCAGGTTTCCACCAGCTTGGGCACAACCCTCATTTTCAAGGCCAACAGTCCGGATCCCATACAAACCCCAAGCATCTATTCCCATTTGCACCCGGACTGTGCTCCACACCACTGTCGCGAACGAACGGTTTGGTGGCCGGGAGCGGCTTCCTTTTGTGGAGGCGGAGTTTTGCCCCATTACTTCCCTGGCGGCAACTTGCAAGTGCTGGATCAGCAAGCCCAGGCTTATCTGCCCACTGGGCTGGTCAGCTATCCCCTTTGTCAGCCGGGAGAACGTTTTCCCATTGTCGATCCCCGGTTTGCCGGGTTCTTGCCGGAGGCAGAAGAGGGATCCCCCCGTTTTTATGCTGCGTTGTTAGAGGGGGTAGCCATGGTCGAGCGGCTGGGGCTGGAAACGTTGGCGGCTCAAGGGATCCCGGTGTCAGAACAGAGTCCGATGTTCACCACCGGCGGAGGCAGCAAAAGCCCTCTTTGGTTGCGCCTGCGCGCCAGTATCCTTGCCCGTCCCTTGGCCGTGGTGAAACACCCAGAGCCGGCTGTGGGGGCAGCCATCTTGGCTGCTTCTGCCTATTGGTGCTGCTCTGTCCAACAGGCTGCCGATCGATTGGTGCAGGTGGAACGCTATGTTCAACCAGATCCAGAATGGGCGAAGTCTTACGCAGAGATCTACTCAGCCTTTCACAGCCGCCTGAGCAACCTGCTTTGACATGCTCCCTGCCCCACCAGCTTGCTTCCCCGTAGCGCTGGGGTTCTTGCTACGGTCATTTCAACAGTCATTTCGATCCAAACTAGGACACTACGCCCACCTAAAACATGGGCTGCGTCGTCGCATCGTCGCATCAGCGTTGCGGAGCAATCATGCACGAGGTCAGGAAGCTTTTCTCCGTAGCTCGGGCGTCTCACCCTAAGCTGAAAGACTATAGATCAAGGCACTTCTCAACTGCTCCGCGGTGCCGTCCAAACGCTTCACGCCGCTTCCGCGACCATCCCTAGGAAAGGGAGAGAGGAGCCAGGAAGCCATGCAGCGGAACAGTCTCATTCCTCCTTGAATGACTGTAGGTTTTTCCCTCTGAGACAGCGATGATGATCTCCCCAGTTGTTCGGGCTGCACTCTGCTCTTGCAAACGACTGATATTCATAGTTCATAGGGGATGTTGCATCAGCCAGAAGCCGGCGAAGGACTGGGCCTTGAAATCGGTTTGAATGGCGAGAAAGTGGATCCCTTGGGCCTGCTGCTGGCGCTGGGCAAAGACTTCTGCCTCTGTTCGCAGTTTTTCATCTCTCAGTTGCGCAAATAGGTAGCAATCGTTGAGGCCTGCCTCGAACAGGAGCCGTCCGTCTGCCACACTCAAGTAAGCGGGCTCCATACCGCTCATCCAGGCCGCCATCGGTAAAGCCCGCTGGGAGGCGATCACCAAGCCGGGAATGAGGGTGCTCCGTACCGCTGGCGCGAATGGGTCGGGCGTCAAAGTGTCCCAGGCAACCGGAAAAAGCTCGCCAAATTCCATTGGCCAAGCGTCGGCTTCCCGCAGATCCTCAGCTCGCAAGGTAACGAAAGCCCAGCGTTCTCCCTGCAACTTGTCCGGCAGACGGATAGGATCCGGCGGATCGGGATCCACAGGAGGTTCGGGGCTGTAGGTGAACTGAGTCTCTTGGGGGTAAACCCGCTCTGCCCGTTCTCGCATCCAGGCTTTGAGGGTGTAAACGCGACGACTGGGCAGCATCGGGATCCCAACCGCATCGCAGGCCCGTTGCAGGATGGAACTCATGCGGGCTCGAAACACACGAATGGCCGAGGGAGGCTGTGGGGCAGCTTCCAGGTAGCTCCGCAACTGTCGTGCCACCCAGGTGCTGTTCACCTCTTGGTTGCTGCAATACTGCGCTTGGCGAAACTGGCCGGTGGGATCGCACACCAACAGCTCCCAAACCCGTCGGTTCTGCTCATCCCGCAGGGGGACGGCGTTGAAATCCATCTGCCAGATAGGGCAGCGCGCAGGGCCAGAACGCAGGGGTTGAGTGGCCAAAGGATCCCTCCTATCGCGCTACGTGCCACTTGAGCGGGCCGGGGATCGTTCGCGTGAGCGGTGGGAAGCACTGTCCCCGACCAAGGCCAACTCCCGCTCCCCAAAAATGGCGGAAGCGTGGCGGTAGTACTTAAACTCCAGCAGGTTGTAGAAGGGATCCTGCAAAAAGAAGGTGCCGTGTTCCAAAGGGGTGTCAACAAAGCGCCAACGCGGCTCCTGATAAAAGGGCAAGGCTCGCTCCAGGGCACGGTCGGCCAGCGCCTGCCAATCCGCTTGGGTGGGGAAGATCAGGCCAAAATGGCGGGGGTAGATGCCCCGCTGGGGCGTCAGCTCTTCGTGGGTGAGGTGGGCCACCAGTTGATGGCCATACAGGTTAAAGATGACGGCAGCAGGGGTTTCTCGACCGATTTCACAGCCCAAGCCATCGCCGTAGTAGGCTTTGGCCAAGGCAATATCGGCAACCGGAAAGGCCAGATGAAAGCGGATAGTCTCCATCAACGTTCTCCTAGAAAGCTGCCAAAAGTGCCCCACCAGCCAACATCAGAGCCAGCACCCCGAGCTGTGGGGCTTTTCCCCGGCTAATGGGATCCCCGCTCTTTTCAAGGTAGGCGATCTTAGAGCTGCTGCAAGGTGGGATCCCTTCTCAAGCCCGAGATAGACTGTACGCCTTTGCGCAGGAGTGCCAACTGCTCGGATGCTATAACACTAGCTAGTGTGTTACCCGCGTGGCCGAGTCTGCAACAGACAACTCGGTGTGTTGAGAGCGTTGAAGACGCAAGAGGGCGATCTTGGCCATGACCAGCATCTGGATTGAGCAGCGCCGCCGCGAGGATGAATCTCGCAACTTTTTTTGGATGGTGGCGCTATCGCTGCTGCTGCATGTGCTGGTGCTGCTGGGATTGCTCCACTTGGGGCGGCTTTGGCTCACTCGCGAGCCAGAACAAGAAGCCATTGAGTTTATCCTTCTGGATCCAGAAGATCTGCAGCCCCCAGAGGAAGCAGATCTGGTTTCAGAAGTTGATTCCCGCGATGGGGGTGAGCGGGTAGAAGCTCCTCCGTCTCAAGGCAGTCCACCTCAATCTCAGGCCGCCCCTCCCCAGGAGGCCCCTGCTCCTCCTCCGCCAAGACCCCAACCACCGCCACCGCCTGCCCCTGTTCCACCACCACCTGCCCCGGCTGCAGTTGCCCTGGCAACCCCAACTCCAACCCCTCCACCCACGCCCACGCCTACCCCAACCCCCGCTCCCCCTCAGCCCACCGCGACCCCGACTGCGGCACCGCCCCCTCCCACGCCTGTCCCCAGACCTACTCCGACCCAAACTCCACCGCCTGTGGCGGCTGCTCCCTCCCCAAGGCCCACTCCCCCGCCAACTGCGGAGCCCTTGCCCATACAGCCAAGCGAGCGGGTTTCGGATCCCAGCCAATTGGCTCCCGTTCCGCCCGCTCCGCAACCGGTGACAGAGGTTCTTCCCGCCCAGCGGCCCTCTGACTCTTCCCAGTTGGGGCCTCCGGTCAGTGCCTCTGCTCCCAGCAATGGAGCCGGGATCCAGGGCAGTGGAGCTAGTGGATTGGCCAACCCCACCCAATCCGCTCCCAATCCCCCCAGTGTGGCAGCGCGGGCCGATGTGGATTGGGGCCCCTGGCTGGCCGCTTTGCAGCGGAAAGTGGAGCAAAATTGGATCCCTGGACAGACCGGCACCTCGCGTCGCACGGTGGTGATTTTTACGGTGGGTCGAGCTGGCGATCTGCAGAGCATTCGCCTGGGGCGCACGTCTGGCAGCCAACAAACCGATGATGCGGCGCTGACGGCTATCCAGAGGGCAGCCCCCTTCCTGCCCCTGCCTGAGGCTTATGAGGGCAACTCGGTGACGATTAATTTCACCTTTGATATCAACGTGCTGGGCCAGTTGACTGTAGGGGGATCCGCCAACTGAGGAGGGGATCCCTGCGAAACCCAAAAGACGGCGGCCTGGCAAGAGCCTACAGGGATCCCACAGGAGTTGGGGTGGCGGGCCCAGAGGCAACGCGGCTTATGCGACGCAAGCCCGGCAAGCCGGCATCCACCACCACCACACTGCCATCCGGTAAGACTGCCAAGCCGGCAGGCTGCTCAAACCGGGCTGCCGAGGTGGGGCCATCCTGCCAACCGCGCTGATTCTGTCCGGCCAAGGTGGAAACTTGTCCCCCAGGCTGAAGACGACGAATGCGATGGTTATCTCGGTCGGCCACCCAGAGGTTGCCTGCCGCATCGAAGGCCAGCCCCCCCAGGGTTTGAAAACGGGCCTCTGCCAGGGGGCCATCCCGATAGCCTGGCTCTGCCCCGGAGAGGGTGGTCACTCGTCCGCCAGCAGAGAGCCGGCGCAGGCGATGTCCATCGGCAATCCAGAGGTTCCCCTCCTTATCCACCGCCAGAGCCGTGGGCTGCAGGAGCTGGGCCTGTTCTGCTGGGCCATCGACGGATCCCGGCTGGCCGGTGCCGGCAACCGTGGTCACTTCACCTGCAGGGGTGATGCGGCGGATGCGGCGATTGGCGCGGTCGGCAACGTAGAGGCTGCCATCTGAACCCAAAGCCAGCCCAGATGGCTCCCGGAACTGAGCTCGGTCAAGCCCCCCATCTCGGTATCCGGCTATACAAGTGCCGGCAAAGGTGCTCACCTGTCGTTGCAGGTTGATATAGCGCAGGCAATGGTTGCCGCTGTCGGCCACCCACAATCCCCCCTTGGGATCCCAGAGCAGCCCCTGTGGGGAGTCAAACTGAGCTTGATTGGCTGCTCCGTCGCGGCGGCCTGCTTGGCCTGTGCCGGCCCAAACTTCCAGTTCCCCCTCTGGAGACAGCCGGAAGATGCGGTGCTGGGCTCTATCGGCTAAATAGAAGGCTCCTTCAGGATCCACAGCAATGCCGCTGATTTGCTGCAGGTAGATCCTGGACTCGGTGCCGGTGTTATCAGGGGCGTTGCCGACAGGATCTGCCGCGGGCGAGGTGCGGCCATCCAGCAAAGTTTCCACCACCCAGGCCGATGCTGCCGGAGCAGTGGGGGTGGGAGAGGGGCTGGGGGAAGGAGTAGCGGCAGGCCAATCGTAGACCAGTGTACCCAGCCCTTGCCCGGAAGCATCCGCAACAGCAACCCAAACTGAGCCGGAAAGAGAAGAAGGCGGCATCACCACCAGGCGGTCACCGCTGCGGGAGCGAATTTCCCCCCTCAGGATGCGCTCGGGATTGGCTGCTGCAGCAAAGAGAACCGTTTCCACCCGCTCCAAATTTTCCCCTGAGAGCAGCAACGGCTGGCCAAGGGTGGGCGCTGCCGAGCTGGTGTGCAGCAGCGGTACCCCCACCTCAGAGAGCACCAACATAGAAAGGCGGCGCTGGCGCTCTGTGTCTTGGGGAGGACGGTTAGCACCGCCAGAACCTCCAGAGCGGACAGAAAGGGTCAGGGATCCCTTCCCTTGCGCCAGAGTGGTGGATCCCCGATAGGCGATGGCGCTGAGCTCCGCTTCTCCGGCGGGGGGGTTGGTAAAGGTGAAGGTGGCCGGTTGCCCTGGGCGCAGAGGGGCAGTGGCGGTTTGGCGATAAGTGCCCAGGGTAATGCTCAGGTCGATCCCTTCCACCCCCGGCCAGGTGGGAGTGCGAGCCAGCCAGCGATCCACCTCTGAGGCCGGTAGCTGGGCCACCAGATCGGATCCCTGTTCCTGGAGCAGCAGAACGATGCGGTTGCTGGGCACCGACAAGCCGGACTGGCGGGCTTGCTCGAAAGTCAGAGAAAGCGGGGAGGGAGGGAGAGGAGTTGGAGTTAAAACCGGCTGTAGGGCCGCAGGGGGAACAACGCTGGGAGACAGACTAGAAGAAGAAAGCTCGCCACAGCCCGAGAGAGCCAGCACCAAGGCACTCAGCGCAGGCCAAGGTAGCGGTGTCAGGGAAGCCCGTCGTGGCATGATGCAGCTCATCCCCTCCCACAAACTGGGAAATGGCGGAAACCCAAACCCCCACGCTTACCTTCATCAGCGTACAAACCGGCGAGAATTGCCCAGCACCCTCTCTGCCGCAGGAGCCACCTCGACCAATGCCTTGGCCCCTGAACCGCATTCCTATTCATGACCAACCATCCTCACCCGCAGGTGAGTCGCACTCCTCACTCCATCTATCCTTACTCAAATCCCCACCGAAAGACCAGATAGCAGTTTCAGCGGCCAGGAAATCATCCAGGCCATAGCGGTAGCGCTGTAAGTCGATGCTGCCCGCGTTCGCCCGGTTCGGCTATAGAGTGGGGACAGGCCACTCTCGCGGATGAATCAAGTAGACGGTACCCCCGGAGTGCTCCAGCCACAACGACTCTAGCTGTTCGCGGCGGTAGGTACGGCGAACCTCTTCGTTGGTTTTGGCCGCCGGATCGTGGACGATGGGATCCCCATGGCTAAACTGCTCCGCACCGCTGCCGCGAGCAAACCCCACCAGCACCGCCAGATGGCCGTTGCTTCTGGGAATTGGCGCCCCTTCCAGTTCTCCCTCACCCCAAGCATAGCTGAGGATCACCGGAACCCCTGCCGCGATCCAGGCTTCTGCTTGAGCCAAGCTCTCCAGCCGCGCCACCACGCCGGACAAACCTTGCTCGGCAGCATGGGCGACGTTGAAAGCCCAGTTGCCATGGCCCTGGTAAACCCGGTCATACACACCGGCCACTGCTGCGCGCACCAACACCTCACAGGGGCGGGGATCCCGCTTCCAGTAGGCCATCACCATCGCCAAAGAGGTGGGGCTACACCAGACCTCTCCCCCATCGGGGTACACCATCTGGGAGCACCAAGGCAGATCCAAGATTTTGCCCCAGCGGCTGGGATCCCCAGGGGATAGGCGGCTGGGCCTGACCGGCTCGTTGGAAATGGCAACTGCCACCTGATCCACAACGGCAGAACGGCCTGGCTCTTGCGTGAACAGGCGCACCCTGACCTGGAAGGCTTCTGCTCCGTTGAGGGTATCCTTGAGCACCAGCAAGTCCGTGTACAGGTTGCCATCCTCATCCCCTTGTCCTTGCACTGAGTGGCTGGCCAGAGTCAAGGGATCCGCAGCCCATACCCCGCCGTGATACCACTTTGTCCAGCGGTCTGAAAGCTTGGCCCGAATCCACAGTTCCAACCAGGTGCCGGGGGGCGTGGTGGCATTCCAGGAAGCGATTGCCCCGACCATAGGGAAGCTGGTGGGGACTGCTGGGCTGGTGGCTTCTCCCACCCAGTAGGGGCCAAGGGGATAGAAAGGGCGCCCCCGAAGCGCCACCTCAGGCTCTTCAAGGCTGACTTCTTGCCGCAAACCCTCTGGATCCAAGACCAATTGCCCTCGGGCGTTCAGGCAGATCCCTTGGGTTGACCAGTCCTGAAACCCCTGAGCTTCTCCCGCCCGCCAGCGCTGAAACCCGGTGCGATAGGTGGAGTGGGTCTGGGCTTGCATCGTCAAGAGTCCTGGAAAAGTTGGAACAGGCTGGGCCAACGCGGGCAACCCCAGCAAGAGCAGCACAACCCCGCTGACCAGCCCAGGCAGCCCCTGCCGATAGCCACTGCCTTCTGCGAGCATTGTCCGCCTGCCCCCACTAATAGCGCGACACCGCCGGATGTCCACCAATGTACCAGCGCCAGGGGATCTCGGCTCCTTGGGTGATGCCGATGCGGGTGGTTTGGACGATGGACAACTGCGTTTGCCAAGAGGGGGATCCCTCCAGCCAAATGCCTTCCTGGCCGGCTTCCGCCCGCTCTAGCCGCCAGCCGTTGTGGGATCCGTCGATGCGCAGTGCTTGACAGAGCAGGCCCGGCCCCGCCGCCGCCCGTGCTGGCTGATTCTGTTTGTTGGCCGGGATCCAGTCTGGCAGGCGATCCAACTGAGCTGCCCGGATCAGAACCGCCGCCGGGATCCCTTCTGGCTCGGTAACGATATTTAGACAGTGGTAGAGGCCGTAGATGCGATAGATGTAGAGATGCCCTGGCGGGCCAAACATGACCTGGTTGCGTTGGGTCTTGCGGCGGTAGGCATGGCAGGCCGGATCCCCAGCCGTGTAGGCCTCCGTCTCTACGATCTGGGCCCGCACCTGCAGCCCATCGGCAAATTGCCGCACCAGAACCATGCCCAGCAAGGCAGGTGCCACCAGCGGGGCCGGCTGGCTCAACCACTCCACAGCGTCCACGGCAGGCTTGGCAGCCCTCAGCCCCCAGCAACGGCAGGGACGATGCTCACCTCATCCCCATCTTGCAGAGGGGTGTCACATCCCTTGAGGAAGCGAATGTCTTCGCTGTTCACATAAAAGTTGACGAAGCGGCGCAATTCCCCCTTCTCATCGCACAGCCGCGCCTTAATCCCCGGACAGCGTTGTTCCAAAGCATCCAACAATTCGCGGATGGTGGATCCCTCGCAATTCACCACCCCCTGATCCTGGGTGAGCGCCCGCAGCGTGTTGGGAATCAGCACCTTGACTGCCATAGCCCAATGCCTCGTCCATTAACCAACATCAAAAAACTAGGGTAGCAGCACCCCATCGATGCCGTGAATCACGCCGTTGGAAACTGGAATATCCGCCAGGTTCACGTTAGCCCCGTTGACCCGGATGCTGCCATCGGATCCCACTTGCACCTGCAGCGGCAGCCCTGCCAAGGTGGTGAGAGTAGCCGACTGGCCCGGTTGCAAATCAAACGAGGTAATCCGCCCCGGCACCACATGATACGTGAGAATGCGGGTGAGCTGAGCCCGGTTGGCCGGCTGCAACAGCGTCTCCACTGTACCCGGCGGCAGTTGCCCAAAGGCCACATCGGAAGGGGCAAAGACCGTGAACGGCCCCGGCCCTGCCAAAGCCGTATTTAGCCCCGCCGCCCGTAAAGCCGCTGCCAGCGTCGAGTAGCTGCTGGGCAAGGTTTCCAGCTCAACGGCAATGGTGTTCAGCCCTTGTGGCCGGGCCACGGGAGCAAAGACAAGCGGGGTCAGTACAGCCGCCACCGGGATCCAACGGCGAACAAGGCGCTGAACAGAAGGAAAGATAGGCATCGTGCAAAGCTCCTGAGCCAATAGGTCTACGCCAGGGATCTTAACAGTTCTTCATTAAGATCCTGTTAAGAGGCAGTGGAGAGGGTCTTCCCTGCAAACCGAGTTCATACTGATGCCTCTTGCCAGTCCAGCCGCTCTAGGGTGCGGGCGCGCTCCAAAGCCTGTTCAAAGCTCTCCAGCTTGGGCGAGATCACCAGAGGATGGCCTACGTGGGGTTGAACCGCCTCCTGGGTCTTCAGGCCGTTGCCGGTAATGTAGGCTACTGTAACCGCCTCCGGATCGATTTGACCGGATTCTGCCAGGTGTTTGAGCACGGCAATGGTGGTGCCGCCGGCAGTCTCGGTGAAGATGCCTTCGGTCTCGGCCAGGAGCTTAATGCCGGCGATGATCTCGGGATCCGTGGCCGTTGCGATCTGCCCACCGGTTCTGCGGGCAATGTCCAGGGCGTAGATCCCGTCGGCAGGGTTGCCGATGGCGATGGACTTGGCGATGGTATTGGGCTTAACCGGAGTGACAAAATCCCGTCCCTCGCGGAAGGCTTGGGCAATGGGCGAACATCCCTGCGCCTGGGCGCCGTGGAAGGTGACCGGCTTATCCGCCACCAGCCCCACCTTCACAAACTCCTGGAAGCCTTTGTAAACCTTGGTGTACAGGGATCCCGAGGCCAATGGGATCACCACCTGATCCGGCAGTTGCCAACCCAATTGCTCCGCCACCTCATAGGCCAGGGTTTTGGAGCCTTCTGAGTAGTAGGGGCGCAGGTTGATGTTGACAAAGCCCCAGCCGTAGCGATCCGCCACCTCGGCGCAGAGGCGATTCACCTGGTCGTAGTTGCCCTCTACAGCCATAACGGTGGGGTTGTAAATCAGGGATCCCAGCACTTTGCCCGCTTCTAAGTCCGCCGGGATGAAGATGGTGCAGTCCAAGCCGGCGTGGGCGGCAATAGCAGCGGTGGAGTTGGCCAAGTTGCCCGTGCTGGCGCAAGAGACGGTGGTAAAGCCCAGCTCCTTGGCACGGGTCAGCGCCACCGACACCACCCGATCCTTGAAGCTGAGGGTGGGCATGTTGACGGCATCGTTCTTGATGTAAAGATTTTTCAATCCCAGCCGCCGACCCAGCCGCTCCGCTTTGATCAGAGGGGTCAGGCCCGTGCCCACATCAATGGGCTTCTCAGAAGTCACCGGCAGAAAAGGCCGATAGCGCCAGATGGAATGCGGCCCGGCCTGGATGCTCTGACGGCTAACCGTGCGCTTCAGCCAGTCGTAGTCATAAGCCACTTCGAGGGGGCCGAAACACAGCTCACAAACATGCTTGGCGACCGGCTCATACTCGGCGCCACACTCCCGACAGCGCAAACGGCTGAAGCCCACCTTGGAGCTGTGCAAGGCAGAGGCCAACGGGGAATCGGCAGGGCTGAGCGGGCGTTCGGAAAGAGTTTGGGACATGGGCAGCCTCAAGGTGAAGGAAAGGGTGGGCGCTGGATTGAACTTACCTATCGTTGGGGGGAATCTTATCACCCGCAATCTGCCGCGTCAACTAAACCCGACTAAAATAGTCTGGATTAGATCCGGTTGAGGATAATGGAATCGGTGCTTGGCTCTCTCAGGCGGGCTGTCTGGTGTTTGTATGAGCCGCAACATCCCTTGGGCGACTCTGCCCTTTCCTCTGGGATCCCCTGCTATCGGCAGCCTTGGGGGAGCTGATCCCAGCGCCCTGAGGTCTCTTCAACTCTTCAATCAGGTGACTTAGGCTGGGAACTGAGCCTCTACCCAACTTTATTTCCCAGGGCAACAGAAAACTTTCCCTACTGCTCTGCCTGCCTCAGGCCGGTCGCAAATAACCCTATCCGTTGCCGCCATCGCTAAGCTGGATAAGCGAGCTGAAATAACCTGAAAATTAAAAGACCGGGGATCCCGGCTATTCATTTTGGAATTGCCACCCTATGCTCAGAGTTGGACGGGACAGCATTGATTTTCTCGATCACTACGATGTGGTGGTGGTCGGCGGGGGGCACTCCGGCTGCGAGGCAGCGTTGGCAGCAGCGCGGCTGGGCTGCAACACCCTCATGCTGACATTGAATCTGGACAAGATCGCCTGGCAACCCTGTAACCCCGCCGTCGGCGGCCCGGCCAAATCGCAACTGGTACACGAAATCGATGCCCTCGGCGGCGAGATGGGCAAAATCACCGACCGCACCTATTTACAGAAGCGGGTGCTCAACCGCTCGCGGGGGCCGGCGGTGTGGGCGCTGCGGGCACAAACCGACAAACGGGAATATGCGCGGGTGATGCGCTCGGTGGTGGAAAACCAGCCCAACCTGACGATTCGCGAGGGCACCGTTACCGATTTGGTGTTGGGGCGCAACGATGAGATCGTCGGCGTGGTCACCCACTTTGGCACCATCTTCGGCTGCCGAGCGGTGATCCTGACCACCGGCACGTTTTTGGGGGGGCGCATCTGGATTGGCCGTCACTGGCAATCTGCCGGACGAGCGGGGGAGTTTGCGGTGGAAGGGCTGACAGACACCCTGCACCAACTGGGCTTGGAGACGGGCCGGCTGAAAACCGGCACCCCTGCCCGCGTGGATCGGCGCAGCGTGGATTTTTCGGTCATGGAGCGGCAACCGGGGGATCCCGATGTGCGCTGGTTTAGCTTCGACCCCGAAGTGTGGGTGCCACGGGAGCAGATGGATTGCTACTTGACCCGCACCACCCCAGAGACCCACCGCATCATCCGGGAAAATCTCCACGAAACCCCCGTCTATGGCGGCTGGGTAGAGGCCAAAGGGCCCCGCTATTGCCCCAGCATCGAAGATAAAATTGTCCGCTTTGCCGACAAGGAAAGCCATCAGATTTTTATCGAACCGGAAGGGCGGGATCTGCCGGAGCTCTACATCCAGGGGTTCTCCACCGGCATGCCGGAGAAAATCCAGATCCAGATGTTGCGCTCCCTGCCGGGTCTGGAAAAGTGTGTCATGCTGCGCCCCGCCTATGCGGTGGAATACGACTATCTGCCGGCCACCCAGCTCTACCCCACTCTGATGACCAAAAAAGTGCAGGGGCTGTTTTGCGCCGGCCAGATCAACGGCACCACCGGCTACGAAGAGGCGGCAGCTCAGGGGCTGATGGCCGGGATCAACGCTGCCCGCCTGGTTCAGGGCAAACCTCTGGTCATTCTGCCGCGGGAGTCCAGCTACATCGGCACCCTCATCGACGATCTCTGCACCAAAGAACTGCGGGAGCCCTACCGCATGCTCACCAGCCGCTCCGAATACCGCCTCATCCTGCGCTCCGACAATGCCGACCAACGGCTCACCCCCCTGGGGCGGGAATGGGGCTTGATCGATGACCGGCGCTGGGCCCTGTTCCAAGCCAAGCAAGCCCGTATCGCAGCCGAAATTCAACGGCTGGAAAGCCAACGGGTGAAGGCCCAAGACCCCGCCGGGATCCAACTGAGCCAACTGACCGGACAGGGGATCAAGGGATCCGCCACTCTGGCCGAGATCTTGCGCCGCAACCAGATTCACTACTCCGATCTCCTGGAACTGGGGCTGGGGGATGCGGAGCTGGATCCCTTTGAGCAGGAAGCAGCGGAAATTGCCGTCAAATACAGCGGCTACATCCAGCGGCAGCAAAGCCAAATCGAGCAGGTGAGCAAACAGTACCATCGCCCCTTGCCTCCTGACCTCGACTACCAGGCCATCCCCACCCTATCCAAAGAGTCGCGGGATAAGCTCTCGGCGGTGCGTCCCCTCACCGTGGGCCAGGCAGCCCGCATTGGCGGTGTCAACCCCGCCGACATCAATGCCCTGCTGATCTACCTGGAAGTGAGGCAACGTCAGAGGACGGCTGCGGCAGATCCCGTCTGTTCTTCTGTATGAGCTCCGCCCCCACCCAGGTAGAGGGAAGGGATCCCTTCCAGGGGCAGGCGAGAGGCCACCCCCAGCTCCAGCGGCGAGACCTCCCCTCTCAGCCAATGGCAGAGACCAGCCGCCCCGATCATGGCCGCATTGTCGGTACAAAGGGCAATCGGCGGGATCACCACCCGCAACCCCTTTTGCCGGGCTGCTTCCCTGAGGCGGGCCCTCAGCTCTCGATTGGCAGCCACCCCTCCGGTCAGCAGCAGTGTCGAGAGGCCCAGCGCTTCGGCACAGGCCACCGCTTTTTGGGCAAGTGCACCGGTCAGGCGGGCTTGAAAGCTGGCGGCAATATCGGCAATGGGCAACTCCTGGCCCTCTTGCCGCAACTGCTGTACTAGGCGCAACACCGCCGTTTTTAGGCCACTGAAGCTGCTGTCGTAGGGATGATCCACTTTGCCCTCTGGCAGCGGGAACCGCTCTGGATCCCCCTGCTGGGCCCAACGGTCGATCTGCGGCCCCCCCGGGTAGCCCAGCCCCAACAGCCGCGCCACCTTATCAAATGCCTCGCCGGCAGCATCGTCGCGGGTGCGGCCCACCGTCTGGTAGTCCCCGTAGTCCTTCATCCAAATCAGGCTGGTATGGCCTCCCGATACCAAAAGGCATAGGCAGGGGGGGCGCAAATCGGGCTCTGCCAAGAAGCCGCTGAAGAGATGGCCCTCCAGATGATGCACCCCGATCAGGGGCTTGTCGTAAAGCAAAGCCAGGGTCTTGGCCCCCATCAGCCCCACCAGCAGGGATCCCACCAGGCCCGGCGCACAGGTTACGGCAATGGCATCTACCTCGGCCACCTCCAATCCTGCCTGTTGCAGAGCCCTCTCCAGCACAAAGGGCAAGGTTTCCACATGCTGACGAGAGGCCACCTCCGGCACCACCCCCCCGTAAGCAGCATGAAGGTCGATTTGGCTGGCCACCACGGAGCTGAGCTGCCGTGGGGCAAACCCCGGCCAGGCTGCATCCGCCGCCACCACAGCCACAGCCGTTTCGTCACAACTGGTTTCGATGGCAAGGACGCGGGGCATGGGAGAGCAAGCTGGGGAAAGGAATAGGAAAGCCTTGGGATCCTTAAATTAAGAATTGTGTGAGCTAAAACTCAGGATCCTTCGGGGCGAGGCGCTCAGGAGTATGATACTAACCGTTTAGTGCCTGTTGCTGCACTTAGCATCCCTTAGCATTTGGACAGATCCTAGACCCCTACCTCAAGGACACATCCTGCTATGCGAACCTTTTTAAGCCTTCTTTTGGCCCTTTGCATCGCGCTTGGCCTCGCCCAATCTGTGCAGGCAGAGCCCTTGATCGGTCTGAAACCTTGCAGCGAAGTTCCCGCTTTTCAGGCTCTGATGAACGAACGCCTGAGCAGCCTAGAGGAGAAGATCCTCAACGCCAGCCCTGCTATGGCTCCCGTCTACCAGCAAAAGCTGGCCCAAACCAGCAAGCGCTTTGAGCGCTACAGCAAGCTGCTCTGCGGCGAAGAGGGCCTGCCCCACCTGGTTACAGATGGTCGGTTGAACCATGCGGGCGAGTTTCTCATCCCCGGCCTGCTTTTCCTCTATATCGCCGGTTGGCTGGGCTGGGCCGGGCGTTCTTACCTCATCGCGGTTCGGGATGAGGATAGCCCCGAGATGAAAGAGAGCCTGATCGATGTACCGCTGGCGCTGCGGTGTTTCCTCACGGCTTTGGCTTGGCCTGCTGCTGCTTTCAAGGAGATTGCCAGTGGCGAAATTCGAGAGCCGGAAGCGGCTGTGCCCATCTCGCCCCGCTGAGGAGCTGAGCCCGGCTTTCTAACTCGATCTGTTCAATCTTTGAGAGGCATCTATGGCTGACTTCACCAAGTTTCTCACCACTGCTCCGGTGGCGTTTATCCTGTTTTCCAGCTTCGTTTTTGCCCTGTTCATCGAGATCAATCGCTTCTTCCCCGACATTTTGACGTTCTGAGTGTAGGCCAGGGATCCCCAGCGCAACCTACGCCCGGTGGGATCCCTGCTTTTTTAGGCTTTTTTCCATCCTCCTTTGAACTGAACACAGAGTTGCTGAAATGGTCGAACCCAATGCCGATCCTGCTCCGTTGAATAGGTTGAACATGAATAAGGGATACGTCACCGTCCCTGAGGGAGATCCGCAAATTGGGGATCTCTGGACACCGATCAACCACGCGCCTGTTGTCCGGCTGTTGATCGACTGGCTGCCCATCAACCGACCGGGATTGAGTTCCATTTGGCGGGGCTTGGAAATCGGTATGGCCCACGGCTATTGGCTGGTCGGCCCCTTTGCCAAGCTGGGGCCGCTGCGCAACGAGCCCATCGGTCTGCTGAGCGGCTTTTTGGGAGCCTGTGGCCTGATCCTGATCCTGACGGCGGCCCTTTCTCTCTACGGCTCTGTCACCTCGCAGCGCAACACAGGGCCGGTAAAGGGATCCCAATCTTGGAGCGAATTGGCCGCTGGCTTTTTGGTAGGGGGTATGGGGGGGGCGATCGTCGCCTACCTGCTTTTGCTAAATGCGGATCTCCTGATTCCTGCGTCTTAATTGAGGCTATTGGCCTTCCATCACATCATCCACAACGTCTTTGATTGCCTCTCGAGCATCTTCGACTCCAGGGTGGGCGGCTGCTTCCGCTTGCTCGGCCCTGCCTTCCAGCCTTTCACGCTGATCGCTGGCCAGCTCACCCACAATTTCTTGGATTTTGCTCTCCAGATTCTTGGCAGTAACTCCAACTGGCTTTTCAAGGCTCATAACATCAGCCCCTTAACCGGCTTTGCCCTGCCTACTCGATAGCACCTTTTCTCTCTGGGCCTCGTGATCCAAATCACCTGCAAGGGGGGAAAGAGCGCGAGTCAGGCTAGCAGACCAGAGGAAGCTTGTCTTAGCATGGACTGAATCCTGCAATGAGCCGATGACAGCGGTTCTAGACATTTTTTCTGCCTATCTTTCGTGAGCTGCTGTGAACGATCTGCTGTTCGAGCCCACTTCCGAAAGGCCCTCCTTGGCCGAGATTCGCCGCCTATCGCCCGCAGCCTTGGCCTACTTGGGAGACGCCATTTACGAACTGCATGTGCGGCGGCAACGGCTATTTCCTCCGGATCGACTGGAGCGCTATCATCAGCAGGTGGTGAGGCGGGTGCGCGGCTCGGCTCAGGCTAAGCTGCTGTTGGCCCTGTTGCCCCATCTCAACCCCGAAGAGCAGGAAATTGTCCGCTGGGGTCGCAATGGCTGCGGTCGCCCACCCCGGCATCTGCCTCTGGCCGATTACCAAAACGCCAGCGGCCTGGAAACAGTTCTGGGCTATCTCTACCTGGCCAATCCCGAACGGCTGCGCCATATCCTCGCCCTCACTGATGTTTTGGCTGAGACCCTAGGCGAGTGGGAAGGTTAGGATAGTCTTTCCGTCTTTCCATCTTCCACGCCCATGCCCAAGACTTCTCAGCGCAAACCTGCTTCACGGCTGTCTCGCTCGGGCAAACTGCAGCGGCGAGGGGCAGGGCAATCCGTTAGCAAGCGGGTACAGCGGCCCAAACGCCGAGACGGGGATCCCAAGCTTGCCACCCAAGAGGCTCCGGTGAAGCCGATCCGCCGCAACGCACAGCGGCAGTGGCCCCAGGGCAAGGTGGCTCCTCAACCGGCAGGCCAACGAGATCCCGGCCTTCCCATGGGTGGGACAGGGGTTCTGCCGGAAGAAGTGCAGCTTCAGGCCGACCGGGATCCGCAGACCGAGCTGGAGCAAGAGATCATCTACGGTCGCCAGACGGTACTGGCCGCCCTGAGAAGTCAAGCCACCCTCAACCGGGTTTGGATCCTGCCGAGGTTGCGCTACAGCCCCCAATTTTTGTCTCTGTTGGAAGAAGCCAAAGCGCGGGGCACTGTCATCGACGAAGTATCTCCACAGCGGCTGAACACTCTCACGGCTGGCGCCAACCACCAGGGTATTGCTGCCCAAGCCACGCCTTATCAGTACATGGATCTGGAGGATTTGGTGGAAAAAAGCCGGCAGGCCGGCCCCAATCCGGTGCTGGTGGTTCTAGACGGGATCCAGGATCCCCATAACTTGGGAGCCATTGCCCGTAGCGTAGAAGCTTTTGGCATGCAGGGGATGGTGATCCCCCAGCGGCGGGCAGCAGGAGTCACCTCGACGGTGATGAAGGTGGCGGCAGGAGCCCTCTCCACCTTGCCGGTGGCGCGGGTGGTGAATTTGAATCGGGCTTTGGAATACCTCAAAGAGCAGGGGTTTTGGGTTTGTGGCACCACCAGCCGAGGGGCTGACCCCATCTATAGCGCCGATTTTCAGCGGCCCATTGCTTTGGTAGTGGGATCCGAGGGGGAAGGGATTAGCCTGCTCACACAACGCCATTGTGACCAACTGCTGTCCATTCCCTTGGCAGGCCGCACTGAAAGCTTGAATGCTTCTGTGGCCACCGGCATTGCCCTCTACGAAATCCACCGGCAGCGCTCTCCCCACCACCTCAAACGCCCTGAGGTTGATACATTCCTCAACAAATCGTCAATAAAAGTAGTAGAATCTAGGGGATTGCAAAAGGACATCCAATGATTGCTAGACTTGATAATGGGGGATGGATCCCGTGAGCAACCTTTTGGCCAATCTGTTGGATAGGCTGCGCGGCCTGTCGGTCTGGATCGAGATCACCACCGAGGACTGCACCTACTACTACGGCCCCTTCTCCGATGAAGCTGAGGCGGAGCGGCTCAAAGGCCACTACATCGCCGACCTGCAAAAGGAAGGAGCCAAAAAGATCCAGGCTCTGGTGAAGAAAATGCGCCAGCCACAGTCTCTGACGGTGACCCGTACTCCGTCGGGAGCCCGTTCCTGATGTCTGCTACGGCTTATCAAGTAACCCTTCATCACCGCGGCCAAACCTACCGCTTCCCTGCCTCTGCGGATCAGACGGTTTTACAAGCTGCTCTTGAACACGGGATAGAGCTACCTTCCTCTTGTCAGGCGGGGGTTTGCACCACCTGTGCGGGGCGGCTGAAGTCGGGATCTGTGACTCAGACAGAGGCAATGGGGATTGGGCCAGAACTGCAGGCCCAAGGGTTTGTGCTGCTGTGTGTAGCCTATGCTACCTCCGATTTGGAGGTGGAGACCGATCAAGAGGAAGAGGTTTACCGTTTGCAGTTTGGCTCCTAACCGTGCCGGATTTCTGTTCAGGTCTACTTGTTAGTAGGTGTTGTAGTCATTTCGATTCAAACTAGGACACTGTACCCACAACTAAAACCTTGGTCGCGTCAGCGTTGCGGAGCAATAATGCAGGGGCCCAAAAGGTTTTTCTCAGTAGCCCGGCTGTCTCAGCCTAATCTGAAAATACTACATTAGTTTATATTGTTGGATTCTTAGTGTTAGAAGTTATCGAAAGTAAGTCTGTTTCCTTGGCGAGATCAGTTCTCGACTCCTGTGAAGTTGCATTTGTTGCACCTATCTCTGCCGTTGAGCTCGCCTCTCTCTGCCCCGCAACTGGAGCAATCCCTCTGTCAGCAAGTTGACCGGGAGCTGGGCCAGCCGGCTCGGCTTCTGCGCTGGAGCTTGACGGCGGTGGAGGGGGATAGAGCCTGGGTTGAGGTGGTCGCCACCACTGATGAGGGCTACTCGGATTTAGACTAGGACAACTCACTCTTAGTCAGCTTCTTGACAGACGTCTGCAAGAGTTTTCCCAATACCCCAGTGGTCTCAGACCAATCGAGAACCAACAGTTTCATTGCTACGTTAAAGAGATGGTTCATATTGATTGATGGAAATGGCTATCGGTACCCTTGCCCATTTTTGTCGTTTGGCCAATGTCTGTCTCTGCATCTGAACCAACTCCGGCTCCACTGCTGGCCGAGCAGCACCCCCCTGTCGCCCTCACCATCGCTGGATCCGACAGTGGTGGGGGAGCAGGGATCCAAGCGGATCTGCGCACCTTTGCTTTCCAACGGGTACACGGTACCTCTGCCCTGACCTGCGTGACCGCCCAGAATACCCTTGGGGTGAGCCGGGTGGATGCGCTGCCCCCCGAAGCCGTAGCCGCCCAAATCGAGGCTGTGGTGCAGGACATCGGGGTGCAAGGGATCAAGACGGGCATGTTGCTGAATGCCGAGATCGTGCTGGAGGTAGCCCGTCAGGTGGAGCGCTGGACGTTGCGGCCTCTGGTGGTGGATCCGGTGATGGTGTCCCGCACGGGAGCGAAGTTGTTGGCAGATGAGGCCATTCAGGCCATCCGCGAGCGGCTGATCCCCTTGGCTCAGGTGCTGACCCCCAACCGCTATGAGGCGCAAATTTTAACGGGGCTGGAGCTGCAGTCCCTGGCAGATATGCAAACGGCGGCCCAGCAGATTCACACCCTGGGCTGTGGAGCGGTGTTGGTTAAAGGCGGAGGCATGCCGGGGGAACTGCAGGGGGTGGATGTGTGGTTCGATGGCGAGCGACTGGAAGTGCTGAAAACAGAGCGGATCCCCACCCGCCACACCCACGGCACCGGCTGCACCCTCTCGGCGGCCATTGCGGCGCAGATGGCCTGGGGTAAGGATCCCTTTGCGGCCACGGTGGCGGCCAAAGCCTATGTAACGGAGGCGCTGCGACATCCTTTGGCCATCGGGTCAGGGCAGGGGCCGGTGGGGCACTTCTACCCGCTTCTGTCCGGGATCGGCGAACCTGTGCCATAAGAGAGAAGTCCCTCTCTCTGGCTACTATGGCTGGCCCATTGAATCTTTCTAGGAAGGGATCCCTGCCCAAATGGCGGCTTTGGCTACCCCTCCTGCTGCAACTGGGTATCGTTCTGCTGATACCGTCTCGGCAAGCGTTGACCCTCGCTGTCGGAACCACGATCTACCTGCAAACGGCCCCCGTGGATCCCTATGACCTTTTGCGGGGCCGGTACGTGACCTTGGGCTACGTCGTCGCTCGACGCTCCACCCTAGAGCAACTGCCGGGTTGGTTACCTGATTTGGAGACGCCAGGGATCCTTTATCTGCGCTTAGCTCCCCCCGAAGGGGATCCCACTCAACCTTGGCGAGCAATCGGTGTCAGCCGGGAGATGCCCAAAGATTTGCAGCCTGAAGAGAAAGTGCTGCGAGGCTGGTTTGACGGGCAGCAGCTCAAGTTGGGAATCGAAGAATTTTTTATTCCCGAAGCGATTGGAGATGCCTTGGAAGAGGATATTCGGCGTTACCCTGAAGCCACGCGGGCAGAAGTGAAAGTGGATCCCTGGGGCAAGGCAGCATTGGTCGGCCTCTGGGTAAGAGAGCGTCGGTACTAAGTGTATTCTTGGCTTTGGACTTCTTTAGCTTTCACAATCGGAAAGCTCTTTATCTAGCATAATCTCATGCTTCTCTAATTTGTCAATTTTTATTTGGCTCTAGCGATGATTTCAGTCCCTGAGCTGAAAACAAGCTATGGCCATTTCGATTCAAACTAGGTCGTGTTGATCTTATGTTAGGATAGAGAGAATAATTTATAGAGGAAAGAGGATGAAGTTGGTTTTTTTAGAT